>DASRCS010000019.1:0-24947 GCA_035652995.1 Pyrinomonadaceae bacterium | reverse complement strand
CGTCCGTAGGCGCGCGCCGTGTCGCCGTTGAAGACGACGTAGCCCGCGCCCTCCGCCGCGAGTTGCGCGTTGATGCCGGGGTCGCCTCCGGGGTTCGGCGGGCCTATTGGCTTGCGCTGAGGGGGCGTGCCAACGCGAACGAAAGCGTCCTCCGATTTATCGCGCAGGTCTTTAGCGGCGGCGGCGTCTCCCAGCGCCCGGTAGAAAAAGGTGGAAGCTTCTTCGTAATTCCTGGCTAACGCTTCGGGGTCGTCGCCCAGCACCTCCTCCCAGATGGCGAGCGCGCGCTCGTACAGCTTTCTGGCCTTAGCCTTCGCGTCCCTGAAGTCGTCGTCGCTCTTACGTCCCGGTGCGTCGAGCTGTGCAGGGCTTAATAGACTGCCGACCGTGGCGGGATTCCTGGCGTTGGCCCGTTTGATGTAGAGGTTCGCCAGGTCAACGCAGACGTTGGCCGTGTTCAGCTTGAAGTATTTGCCCTTCTGGTCGGCGACGCCTTTAAGCATCTCCGACAACTGCTCGTAGCGCGCGACCGCCGCGTCGTAGTTGCCCTCGGCTTCGAGCGTGTGCGCGAGGCTGTCGAGCGTGCCGACCGAGTCGAGGCCGAGCCTGCCGTGGTTTATGATCTCGGCCTGCAAGGCCGACTCGAAGAAGGCTGAGGCCTGGTCGTGGCGTTCGAGCTTGCGGTTCAGGTCGCCGAGGTTGTAGAGGACCCACGCGCGGTTCTCGTGCCCCTCCTCGTCGTTGCCGGTGAGCCGGTAGAACTCGCCCAACTCGCTCTCGGCCCGCTCCATCTCGTAGCTCTCGATGTCCTTGAGCGCGGCGCGGCTCTTTTGCAGCTTCTGCCGCGCGGCCTCGGCGCTCTGACGCGCGGCCTCGGCCCGCTTCTCCATGATGATGGCGGCGACGAAGGCGACCGCGGCGAGCGCGAACATCAAGGCCAGCGCGGAGACGAGCCTGCGGAGCCTCCGCGCGGCGCGCGTCTGCTCGGCGGCGAAGACCTCGGCCTGCTCGCGCTCGCGGCGTTCGCGTTCGAGTAGCTCCCGGCGTTGGCGCTCGCGTTCCTGCGCCTCACGCTCGCGCGCGGCGCGGCTCTCTTCGAGGTAGCCGAGCGCGTCGTCGTAGCGCTCGTTGTAGCGCAGCCCCCACGCGCGGTTCGGCTTGTAGGTCTCCTTCCACTTGAGAACCCACTGGAGCGTCACGTCGTCGAGGAGTCCGACCTCGCCCGCGCCGTAGTCGCTCGCCGCGCCCGCGAGCCGGCGGTAGATGCGCGCGGCCTCGGCCTCGTCGCGCGCCCAGTCCTTCAGGCGCTGCCAGTTGCGAATCAGGCTCTCGTGCGAAATGTCTATGACGGTGTCGGCGTCGAGCGGCGTGCCCGCGGGCGGCATCAAAAACGAGCGGCCCTCGCGGCGGAAGACTTCGACGACCCGTTTGACCTCGTCCTCGCTCGCCTCCGTGATGGCGCAGATGTCCGAGAGGCGCGTGGGCCTTCGCGTCTCGCGGTTGTCCACGCCGCGCTCGGTCAGAGCCTTGAACATGCAGGCGGCGACCACGCGGCTGCGCTCGTCCGGCAGTTCCGCGTAAGCCTCTTCGGCGTGGCGCGAGAGCGCGTCGGTCATCGTGCCGACGGCCTCGTAGTCTTCGAGTCCGACGGGTTCCGAGTCGCGCCGGTGCGCCGTCCAGTGATCCCACGTCCGCATCAGCGCGTGCTGAAGAATCGGGAGTTGGTCGGGGTTGTCGCCCGCGTCGTTCAATAAACGGTTGACGAGCGGCGCGGAGATTTCCGCGTCGGCGACGAGCGCGGGGCCTGTGATGGCGGAGCGGCGCTCGTCGCGCGTCATGCGCGGGATGAGGTACTGCCCTTCGTTGATCGCTTCGGGCAGGCCCCAGAACTGCGCGCAGTCGCCGAGGAAATCCGAGCGCATCGTCAGCACGACGTAGATGTTCGCGTCGCGCTCTCTCGGCGCTTCGAGCAGGAGTTTGACGAAGGCCGCGGCGTCGTCCTCGCTCCCGGCGACCTCGCGCATCGAGCGGAAGCGGAACAGCTCCTCGAACTGGTCAACGACGACGAGGACGTTTTCGTAAGACGCGAGCCGCGCCTGACGCACCGCGTCAACGAGTCCGAGCGTGCTGCGCCGCAGAGTCGTCTCGATGATCGCGGCCTGCACGTCGTCGTCAATTTCGGGCGAGCCGATGACATCGTCTCTGCTCAAAGCGCAGGCGAGGTTGCCGATTGGATTGCTGCCCGGACGCAGCACCGCGATGCGCCAGGCCGAGCCGGTCTGCGCCATCAGCCCGCCGTAGAGTGCGGGGATGAGTCCGGCGCGGATGAGCGAAGACTTGCCGCTCCCCGACGTGCCGACGACGGCGAGGAAGCGCGTGCGTGCGAGGCGCGCGAGCAATTCATCGCTCTGGCCGTCGCGACCGAAGAAGAGGTTGTACTCGTCGGTGTCGAAGGGGCGCAGGCCGGGGAAGGGGTTTCCGGTGCGGTCGAATTGTGTGCTCATGCGCGGCCCCCGTCTCCCGCGCGGAGCGCGTTGACGAACGGCGCGAGCGCTTCCGGTCGGAAAGATTCGAAGTTCTGAAGGACTGGAACTTCGTGCGTGCGGAAGCGCTGCTTCTGCGGCGTCTGCGGCGAGCTGACATAGACCGCGCGCGCGTCGAACGGCGCGGCGCGGCCCCAGTCGCGCGCCTTCTTCAAGTCGTCAATCTTCGTGCTCAGCCACATCGGGTTCGCGTTGCCGTAGTAGATGAGCGCCGCGTCGCACTTGACCATGTACTCGCGGTGCGCCTGCGCCACGTCCGTGCCCTCGGTGTCGAGCACGGAGTTCTTCGTGTCGAAGCCCTGCTGAAAGAGGAAGTCCTCGACCGGCTTCACGTCGTCCACGTCGCGGTTGTCGCAGATGAGATAGACCTGTTTGACGCCGTTCGTCTCGTCGTCCTGTGTCGAGGCGGGTGCGGCCTTCGGCTTCAACTTTTCGAGCACGCGCAGCTTCAGGTCTTCGACGCTCGTTTGAAGAAGCTCAGCGCCCGCTCCGAGTTTCGTCTGCAACTCTTCGACGAAGGCGCTGTGGCGTTTGCCTTGCGGCTCAAGACCGGGCGGCATCCAGATGATGCGCGAGAAGTTTGAATCCGACGCGGCGCGCTCGGCGGCAAGTTCTTCCTGCCAGCGGACGACCGAGCGCTCCTCCTCGCCTTCGGGCACGAGTCCGTAGGTCGAGCCGACGACGTGGACGGACAGCACGCAGCGCGAGAGGGCGTCGCGCACGGCATCCTCGAAGTCGCGCGCGCGGCGCGGAAGCTCTCGGTCGGGCAGGACGTAGTAGCCGCGCTGCTGAAGCTCGCGGCGGATGCGGTCGCGCTCAGCCGAAACGTCCGAGGTGGTCTCGGCGAGATAGACTTTCTTTTCGAGCGGCAGCGCGTCGTCTTCGCCTTCGCTCGCGTCGCGCCGCGCTTCGTTTGTCTCTTCGCGAAGCGACTTCAGTGCGCCCGCGATGTCGAGCGCGATGTCTTCGAGGCGATCCCAGTAGCGCTGATCCTTGTTCGGCGGGTCGTCCTGCCGGAACTCGCGCGGGCGTCCGCGCTCGTCGAACTCGTAGAAGTGGTAGCCGAGAAGCCCGCGCAACTCTTCGGGCATCTCCTCCTCGGGGACGTGCGTCTTGACGACCTTGAAGACGCGCGTGAGGTTGCCGGCGGTGGCGTCGCCCGTCTGCGCCGCGCGCCGGCTGAACTCCCTGACCTCGCCGCGACACCAAACCGAGTTGACGTAGCGCGGCGAGACGACCGAGAGCATCAGTCGCGTGGACGAGATGCCGTCGCCGATTGAGCCGGCGAAGTATTCGTTCCCCTGCAAGCGCGTGTCGCGCCAGACCGAGGGCGGCGTGCCGAGCAGTTGCGCGACACGCAGGCGCAGCTTCTGGTCGAAACGGTCGATCCACCCCTGCGGGTTGTCGAACGGCTCGTTGTCAACGTGCGCGTAGGAGACGAAGATGTCGTTGTCGAATGGCATGGGCGACGTGAAAGACCTCCCCTTGAAGGAGTCGTGCTTCTGAGGCTCGCGGGAGTTACGGTTGACGCGAAGTCAGAGTCGTACGACGAAAACTCGTGACAAGGCTGATATACAGCCTCGCGCGAGAGGCTGTCAACGAGCGCTCCGCGGCGGGCGCGCGCGGACGGTCAGCGCGAGCAGGAGCGCCGCGGTCGAGCCGATGCAGGCGCTGACGACGAAGGCGGTCGCGGGGCCGCGCCAGTCCCAGAGCGCGCCCATCAAAAGCGAGGCCGGAAGGACGGTCACGCCGAAGGCGAGGTTGTAGAGTCCGAAGGCCGTGCCGCGCTGATGGGGCCGCACGAGGTCTGCGACGAGCGCCTTCTCCGTCCCCTCGCACAGACCGAAATAGACGCCGTAGATCAGGAAAAGCGCCCACGCCGCCGCCGTGGTCGAGACGAACGCGAAGCAGAGATAGACCGCGGCGTAGAGAGTCCAGCCGGAAACGATCAGGGTCTTGCGACCGAGCCTGTCCGAGAGGTCGCCGCCGATGACGGAGCTGACGACCTTGCTCAAATTGAGCGCCGCCCAGAGCAGAAGCGTGCCGCGCCCCGTCGAGACGCCCGCCTGTTGCGCGCGGCGTATGAGAAACGCGTCGGTCGAGTTCGACAGCGTGAAGACGGCGACGAGGACGAGGAACCATTTGAAGTTCGCGTCGAAGCCGCGCAGCGTGAGATGCGGCTTCCGTTTGACTGCAACCGCTTCGGGACTCGCGGCGGCAGCGCCCGCCCCGTCTTCGACCGCGCCGACAGTCGCCGAGCGTGCGCCGACATCCTTCGCCGTCCGGCGGCGTCGGCCCTCGCGCACGGCGAAGATCATCACGAGCATCGCGGCGAGCGCGGGGACGGAGGCGAGCAGGAAGATGGTCTTGTAGTCGGAGGCGGTCGGCGCGGTCGCGTCCGAAGCGAGAAGCTCGACGGCGGCGAGTCCGATGAGCGGGCCGAGAACCGCGCCCGCGTTGTCCATCGCGCGGTGGAAGCCGAAGGCGAGTCCGCGCTCGGCGGCGGGCGCGGCGTCGGCGATCATCGCGTCGCGCGGCGCGGTGCGGACGCCCTTGCCGACGCGGTCTGTGAAGCGCACGGCGAGAACCTCGTACCAGTTCGTCGCGAGTCCCAGGAGCGGGCGCACGACGCTCGCCAGCCCGTAGCCGAAGACGACGAGACCTTTCCGCCTGCCCGTGCGGTCGCTGAAGTAGCCGGAGAAGAGTTTGAGGAGGCTTGAGACCGACTCGGCCAGTCCCTCGACGATGCCGATGGCCTTGGGCGAAGCGCCGAGCGTGATGGCGAGGAAGGCGGGCAGGAGCGGGTAGATGATCTCGCTCGAAGCGTCGTTGAGCAGGCTGACCGCGCCGATGGCGAAGACGTTGCGCGGCAGCCGCCTCAACCGATGCCAAATCCGCGACGACCCCTCGCCCGACGGAAGCGCGCCCGCGAGCGCGTCCGACCCGTCGCCTGCGTCGGTGTTAGTCTCCCCCGTGCCCAAGGGCTTCAAAACCTCCTAGCGCGCCGGGCGCGTGGCGCGGGCCGGCGTACCCTTGTTCTGATTCGTCGTGCCGCCCGAAGGCGAGTACCACCACCACGCGAGCGCGCCGATGAGCAGCGCGAGAAGCACCGCGCCGACGACCGCGAGCCTGAGCGCCATCCGCAGCAGGCGTTTCAGCACGAAGAAGAAAAGGACGAAGCCGACGAGTGCGACGGCGGCGATGGAGATTGATAGCATAAGCAGTTTTCAGTTTTCAGTTTTCGGTTTTCAGCTTCGTCTTCGGCTCGGGGCGAACCACTTTTCGCGTCGGAGTGGCCGGCTGAAAACTGAAAACCGAAAACTGAAAACTCGCTACCGTTTCTTGTAGCTCGCGCGGACGACCGTCTTGACGTTGCCGCGGACGTTGAAGTCGCCTTCGATGTTGACTTCGAGCGGGTCGCACGCCCGCACGAAGTCTTCGAGGATGACGTTGATGACGTGCTCGTGGAAAATCTTCACGTCGCGGAACGAGTTGACGTAGAGCTTCAGACTCTTGAGTTCGACGCAGCGCTCGTTGGGCACGTACTCGACGCGGAAGGTCGCGAAGTCGGGGAAGTCCGAGAACGGACAGACGCAGGTGAATTCGGGAAGCTCGAAATTGATGCGAATCTCGCGGCCCGCGTAGTCGTAAGGGAACGTGTCGAGCGGGTAGAGGTTCATCTCCTCGCGCGGCGTCGGTCGGATGTCGAGTCCCTGCCGGTTCACGGGCGGCTGGATTTCCGTCTCGGTCGTTGCCATCTCTCTTGTCGCTCCTTGCTTTCCACGAATCTTAACCGACGCGCGCGCGAAGCATCAACCATTCGATTGCGGAATGCGGATTGGAAGCAGCACGAGAGCCACACCCTTTCTTAGCGGGCTTAGCGCTGCCAGCGAGAGATTAAGGTTCACTCTGGAGACGCAGAGCTTCGCAAAGAAATCCGCAATCCGCATTCCGAAATCCGAAATCCCGAAGGCCCGCGTATATCTCGGCGTGAACCAGCGCCGGAGTTCTTGGCCGGCGGCAGCCAAATCTCAAAACAGCTTACAGGAGGAGACAATGAAAGTTCGACGGACGGCCTTGAGAACTCTGCTCCCGGCGCTCGCGCTCGCAGTTCTGGTCGCTTCGACGCCCGCGGCGCGGGCGCAGACGAAGAAGACGCTCTACGAGCGGCTCGGCGGCTACAACGCCATCGCGGCGGTGACTGACGACTTCATCGGTCGGCTCGTCGCCGACAAGCAGTTGGAGCGCTTCTTCGTGGGCCACAGCACCGACTCGAAGAAGCGCATTCGCCAACACGTCATTGACCAGCTCTGCGCGGCGACGGGCGGCCCGTGCATCTACACGGGGCGCACGATGAAGGACTCGCACGCCGGACTCGGCATCACCGAGGAGGAGTGGAACATCGCGGGCAAACACCTCGTCGAGACGCTCGACAAGTTCAAAGTCCCCGAACAGGAGCAGAAGGAACTGCTCGACATCGTCGGCACGCTGAAGGCCGACATCGTCGAGAAGAAGTGAGCCGCACAGGAAAGAGCGCTGACGACGATTGCGAACGGCGTCGAAGCGGGCCGAGCCGACGCCAGTCGGCGGCAGAGTGTAGCCCACGGCGCCGGGCCGTGGGACGACGCGGCGAGCATAAAAATAATCGAAGCCCCGGAGGGGCGACAGAGTTTTCGAGCTTGGCAACAACGCCCGAAATTCTTTCGCCCCTTCGGGGCTTCAAAATTTCTACTTGTTACCCACGGACGCCGTGGCTACATTCCTATGCCCCTGACGGGGCCTTCGCACGCTACGGCGTATTCGAGTTTGAGTTGCCGGCGTTCGAGTTCTTGTTCTTCTTGCTCTTGCCGCTGTTCGCGTTCATGTTTGAGTTCATGCTCGTGCTCGACGCGTTCGCGTTCGACAGGTTGCCGCTCTTGCGGAGCGCCTGCTTGTCGTGGATGCGCTGGATCATCTGTAAGTGATCCTGGAGCGTCGGCAGCGTGCGCGTGGCGAACGACTTGATGTCGGCGTCCGCGCCGCTGTTCGACTCCTTCTGGAAGTCGCCCACGTCCTTCTTGTGATCTTTGAGCATCATGTCAACGTAGGCCTTGTCGAACTGGTCGCCCGAAAGCCCCGACAGCTTGGTCACGTCGGCCTGGTGCTTTGCGTCGAGCGCGGTCGGCAGCGTCCATCCCTTGCCCGACGCGACCTGCGTCAAGTCCTGGTTGGCCTTCGAGTGGTCGTCAACCATGCGCTGGCCGAACTGGCGAACCTCGTCGCTCGCGCCCTTCTGCGCGGCCATCTGTCCGAGCTGGACTTCCTCCATGCCGCCGATTGCGGCCTCCGTCGCGAACTTCTGGTCGGAAGTCATCTTCGTCGAGTGGTGACTGTTGGAGTTCGACCCGCCGGAGTTCGCGTTCGTGTTGTTCTGTCCGGCGGCTGCGCCCGCGGCGACGACGACGGCCAGAGCGCCGCACGCGCCGAGCGCGAGCATCGCGCCGCTGAGAGTGTTCTTGCTCATTACCTTTCCCTCCCTGTGTTCTTAAAACTTAATCCGGTCGCGGGCCGTCGGGCCGGCCCGTCTTCAGCTTCACGCGCCCGCGCCGCTCGAACGTTCGAGCGAGCGTACCCGGTCGTGCGCGTCTTTCACCTGAACGTACTGCCGCTCGATGATCGACCGGACGTTGGCCGGCAAATCCACTTCGAGCGCGTCGGCGTAATTCCTGAGCGCCGAGTCCTCGCCGCGCTCGCACTCCGAGATGATCGAGCCTTCGTCGCCGCCGGTCACGGCAGACTTGATGCCTATCCAGCCGCGGTGGAGCGTGGCCGCGACGCTGCCCGTCGTTTCGGGGTCGCCGCCCAAGCGCCGCACCTCGTCCTGCAACTCGCCGACGAAGCGCGCGCGCTCCTGCGAGTACGAGTAGAAGAGCGACTTCAAGTCCGAGTTCTTCACGCCCTCCGCCGCCGACTGAAAGCCGTTCTGCCCGTCGCGGCTCGTCTCGATCAGGTTGTTGAGCGTCGAGATCACTTCTTCGTTGCTTGCCATTTATGAATCCTCCTTGTTTGAACTAGCTCGAAGTTAAGGCCGCGCGCTTTCGACCGTCGCCGTGCGCGACCCCCGAAATACTTTTCAACAACTACGCCTCAAGAACTCCCCCAGCGCGGCGCAGCGGGCGCGCGACCGATGGCGAAGACTTTGACGAGCGCGAGGCCCGCGATGAATCCGCCGACGTGCGCCGCGTAGGCGACGCCGCTCTCCTGCGTCGCGCCGCCGAGCAGCCCGATGCCGCTCACGAACTGGAACAGGAACCACAGACCGAGCGCGACGTAAGCCGGCACGGTCGTCAGGAAGCGAAACAGGATGACGTGGACGCGGTTGCGCGGGAACATCAGCACGTAGCCGCCCAGCACGCCCGAGATCGCGCCCGACGCGCCGAGGCTCGGAATCAGCGGGTTCGAGCCGAAGGCCACCGTCATGAACACCTGCGCGAGCGACGCGATCACGCCGCAGACGAGGTAGAAGACGAGGTAACGCAAGTGTCCGAGGCGGTCTTCGACGTTGTCGCCGAAAATCCAGAGGAAGAGCATGTTGCCGAGGATGTGCGCCCACCCGCCGTGCATGAACATCGAAGTGATGAGCGTGAAATAGACCGAGCCGGGCGTCGGCTCAAGCCCCGGCTCGCGAAACCTCTCGCGCGTCAACGGGTCTTCGACGACGCGCGGGCGCGTCACAACGTCGTGGCCGGTGGCGATCTCTTCGGGCACGGTCGAGTAGGCGTAGGTGAAGCGTTCGTTCGTCCCCATGCCTTGCAGGAAGACGAAGACGAGAAGGTTCAAGGCGATGAGCGCGTAGTTGACGACCGGCGCGGTCGTGCGCCCGGTGTTGTCGTCGCCGATGGGGAGAATCATCTCGTTTCCTTAAATCGTGAAAGCCGCGCCCGCGAATGTACGTGAGCGCACGGCACACTGACACCCTGTCGAGAAAGGTGAGCTTCTGACACTCTTCTGGCGGAAGTTTTACGGGAGTATGAAGAAAAGGAAAAAGTAAAAAGGCAAAAGGCAAAAGTGAAGACAGTCGGGGCGAAAGTGGAAAAGTTCTTCGCGCGCAGCGCGTCCTGACTTTTGCCCTCTGACTTTTTACTTTTTCCTTGTTCAGTCGCCGAGCTTCGCGGCCTCCGCGAACGCAGGCTCGCCCTGTCGCAGGTCGAGAGCGATCTCGTCGGGCGTGCCGAAGACTGCCGCGCGCCGGTCGTCGAACTCGCCCTCCCAGCGCGCGACGACGACGGTCGCGAGGCAGTTGCCGATGATGTTGGTGCAGGTGCGCCCCATGTCCATCAACTCGTCAACGCCGAAGATGACCGCGACGCCGAGCGCGCCGTATTCGGGGATGAACGTGTTAAGCGTCGCGAGCAGGATGACGAGCGACGCGCGCGGCACGGCGGCGACGCCTTTCGACGTGAGCATCAGCGTCAGCATCATCACGAGCTGGTGCCAGAAGTCCATGTGCGCGAGTCCCGCGCCCTCCGCGGCCTGCGCGACGAAGACCGAGGCCATCGCCAGATAGAGCGTCGAGCCGTCGAGGTTGAAGCTATAACCCGTCGGCAAGACGAAGCCGACGATGTGCGGCGGAACGCCGATGCGCTCCATCGCCTCCATCGCCTTGGGCAGCGCGGACTCGCTGCTCGTCGTCACGAACGCGATGGTCGCCGGCTCGCGCACGGCCTTGAAGAATTTAAGGACGGGCACGCGCACGATCAACATCACCGCGCCGAGCACGAAGACGATGAAGACGACGAGAGCGGCGTAGAGCGAGCCGATCAGCTTGGCGAAATTCCAGAGGATGTCTAGTCCCTGGTTGGCGACCGTGTGCGCCATCGCCGCGCCGACGCCGACGGGCGCGAACATCATCACGTAGCTCGTGAAGCGGAACATGATCTGCGAGAGGCTGTCGCACGCGCGCAGGATGGGCTTGCCCTTCTCGCCCAGCGCCGTGACGGCCATCGCGAACAGGATCGAGAAGGCGACGATCTGCAAAACGTCGCCGCGCACCATCGCGTCAACGATTGAGGCGGGGAAGATGTGTGTGAGCGTGCCCGTGAAGGTCTGCGGCTGGGTCTGCTGCACGGCCTGAATGGCGCTCGTGTTCGCGCCCGCGAGTTGAACGCCGACGCCCGGCTTCGTCAGGTTCACGACCGCCAGCCCGATGAAGAGTGCGATGGTCGTCACGATCTCGAAATAGACGAGCGCCTTGACGCCCATCCGCCCGACCTTCTTCAGGTCGCCGCCGCCCGCGATGCCGACGACCAGCGTCGAGAAGACGAGCGGCGCGATGATTGACTTGATGAGGTTCAGAAAAATGTCGCGCAGGAAGAAGACGGCGTTCCCCCAGTCGGGCCGGAAGTGTCCGAGCACGCCGCCCGCGACAAGCCCGACCAGAATCCAGCTCGTCAGCGAAAGCTTCCACCAGGGCTTGCGCGCCCGCGCGACAGTCGAGTTGTTTTCGCCAGCCATGTGAGAAGTGATGAGTGATGAGTGACGAGTGATACGTTGAAGGCGGCTCGCTTTCAACTCATCACTCGTCACTCATCACTCATCACTACTTTCACCTCCCCCACTTTAATTTATTCCTCAGCACGTCGAAGTAGTTGCGCGTGCGCGCCTGGACGAGGTTGTAGGTCGTGCGGCTCTTGCGGACGCAGACGCGGTCTTCGTATTCGAGCGGGATGCCAACCTGACCGTCGAGCGTGAGCGCGACCTCCTCCTTCGATGTCTTCAGAATCATCTCGAACTCGACCGCGTCCTCGACGACGAGCGGGCGGTTCGAGAGCGTGTGCGGGCAGATGGGCGTGACCACCACGGCGTTCATCGAAGGGTAGATCACGGGGCCGCCCGCCGAGAGGTTGTAGGCCGTCGAACCCGTCGGCGTGGAGACGATCAGGCCGTCGGCGCGGAAGAGGTTGACGAACTTTTTGTCAACCCACGTCTCGATCTCGATGATGCGCGCGAGCGCCGACTTCGAGATGACCACGTCGTTCAGCACGCGCTCGTGCATCAATTTCTCGCCGCCGCGGAAGACTTCCGCCGCGAGCATCACGCGCCGGTCGAGCGTGTAGTCGCCCGCGATGACGGAATCGAGCGCGGGCGTCATGTCCTCGACCGTGAACTCGGCGATGTAGCCGAGCGTGCCGAAGTTGACGCCGAGGACGGGCGTGCCCGCGTCGCCGACCATGCGCGCGGAGGCGATCATCGTCCCGTCGCCGCCGAGGACGACGATGAGGTCAACGGCGCGGACGAGTTCGGCGTGCTCCAGCGTCTCGACCGAGCAGCCGGTCTCGGCCTCGACGCCCTCGCGGTCGAGTCGCGGGCCGCCCGCGAGCGCGATGCCGCGGGCCGCGCACCACTCGGCGAGGCGGCAGACGGTCTTCAGCGCCTCCGGGTGGTTCGGCTTGACGAGAACGCCGATGCGTCGGACGACTATGTTGTCCATGAGCGCCGAAAAAAACTGGCCGGGGGAGAACACCCGACCGACTCACTTGTGCGGGCTTGCCACGGCCTTACGGGCGACCGTCGCGGTACAGCGAAGGCTTCGGTTTGAAGCTAAAAACTTGCGCGGATGATAGCCGCGCCCGGCGCGGAGGGTCAAGGGAAAGGATGAGGGCTGAAGGATGAAGAGGCGGCAAGTTTCTGTTCCATCCTTCCGCCTTCATCCTTCATCCTTTCGTCAGCGTGCGCGTCGTGTGTTCGGTGACGCTTGAGAGGGGCGGGGGCGGAGCGGTGTCGGGGAGTGCGCTCATGCGGGCGGGGCCGAGTTCGCTCGTGGCGGCGCGGCGCGGGTCGGCGAGTCGGGGCGCGGCCTCCCTCTTCATCGCGCTCGTCAGCAGGCGCATCCAGAAACGCGTGAGCAGGAAGACGCTGCCGAGGATGGTCGCCGAGCCGCAGACGGCGAGAGCGATGATCGCGTTCGGCGTGATGAAGTGCGCGAGGTCGCTGATCGTTCCGAACACCGCCGCGAGACCGACGCAGACGACGAGCACCATCGTCACCCCGGCGGCCCAGGCCATGCCGGTCGAGAGCGCGGGCCGCGCCTCCTGCAATTCGGTGTGCGCGGGCGCGGTCAGGCTGCTGCCGCAGCGCTTGCAGTAGTTCAGGCCGTGTGTCGTTTCCGTGCCGCAGTAGGAGCAGAACATAAAGACCTTCGCCTTTCGCTTGTTCGGGGTTGACGCTTGAAGGATTGACCCGGCGTCGCCAGTCAGACTTTACGCGCGCAGGACTGGCAAAGTTCTACTTTTGCCTTTCGCCCGCCGCCGCTCGTCGCCGACCGAACGCGGCCCGCCGCGCGCGCGCGTGCGACGCGACCCCCAAGCGCGCGCGAGCCTCCGAAGCTCCGAGCCGTCCGAGTCCGGGTCAACGAGCGCGAGCCACAGGGGAAGCGGGAGCCAGTCCCACGCCGCGCCGTAAACTTCCGAGTTCAACTGTTCGACCCTACGCTCCTCGCGCCACTGCAAGTCGAGCGGCGGCACGTCCGCCCATTCGTCGTAGCAAGCGTGCTGGATGCACGGCGCGGGCTTCGCGCGCCGGTGAACCAGACAGCCGACGCCCTTGACGAAGAGCGGGCACGAGTAAGTTTGCGCCAGCGTGTCGCCCGACGCCGCGAGTCCGTAGCGCGCGACCGCCTCGCGCGCGCGCAGGTAAACCGCGCGCCGCTCTTCGTCCGTCAGGCGCGGCGTGCGCCGGATGGTCTCGCGAATCGCCACGGCTTCGAGCCGAGTGATGTTGACGTTGACGAAGTGCGCGTCCGTGCAGCACACGCCCGGCGTCGGGCACGCGCGGCAATCAACCGCGCGGTGCTCGAAGTTCAGCTTGACGTGGCTCTGAAACGCGGCCTTGCTCTGCTGAAGTCGCGCGAGCGCCTCCGCCTCCGTTAGCTTTCTCATTGCTCTGAGTCGAGTTTACCTTTAACCGGGTATTTGGCTACGACTCTACGACAGTCTTCAATCAAAGGCTTCAGGTATGACTGATCTACCTCGAACCTAAACGTGTGCTCTTGCGTCATGTGATCCGGGGTTATCTCGACTTTGACCGCAACGTGCCCAAGAGTTTCCATCTTCATCTCGACACTTAACTCCGGCTCAAGGCTCACAAGATCGGCCCCGCCTGAAAGTGTTCTCCCCATTTCTTCCAGCGCCGCGAGCCAACGAGTCAAGTCCGGGGCGTGCAGTATCGGGCCGCTGGTCAGCACGTCGGCCCCGCTGCTCGAACAACGAGCCGTGACGTTCAGCCAGTTCCCGTCCCAGTAATCATCTGCGTCCGGGAATTGGCGGCCATGAATCCAGACTTGCAGGCCCGCCAACTTGAAGTCGGGAGCGCCGAGGTCTTCAGCATACTTTGCAGTGTTCATAAAAAGCAGGCGCTCACCGCCGTTCGTACAGCGCCAAAAACTCGCGGTTGCCGTCCGCGCCGGTGATTGGCGACTCAGTGACGCCGCGCGTTGACAGGCCGAGCGCGTGTGCGGCGGCGTTGACCTCTTCGACGACTCGCGCGTGCTGCGCGGGGTCGCGGACGACGCCGCCCTTGCCGACCTCGCCTTTGCCCACCTCGAACTGCGGCTTGACGAGGACGAGCAGACGCCCGCCGTCTTTCAAAAGCGGCACGAGCGCCGGCATCACCTTCGTCGCCGAGATGAACGACACGTCCATCGTGACGAGGTCGAACGCCTCGCCGAAGTCTCCCGGCTTCAGGTGCCGCGCGTTGACGCCCTCACGAACCTCGACGCGCGGGTCAGTACGCAGACGCCAGTCAAGCTGGTTGTGGCCGACATCAACCGCGACGACGCGCCGCGCGCCGCGTTGCAGGAGGCAGTCGGTGAAGCCGCCCGTCGAGGCTCCAACGTCGAGACAGGCGAAGCCGCTCACGTCAACGCCGAACTCGTCGAGCGCCTTCTCAAGCTTCAGCCCGCCGCGACCGACGTAGCGCGAGGCGGGGTCGTCCGCGCCGCGCACTCGCAAAGGCGCGTCCGGCGCGAACGTCTCCGAAGGCTTCTCGACTCTCTGCTCGCCGACCAGCACGCGCCCCGCCATCACCAGCGCCTGCGCGCGCGTCCGCGACGGCGCAAAGCCCCGCTCGACGAGCAGCCTGTCAACGCGCTCCCTCTTCACGCCCGAATTTTATTGGAAAAGACGAAGGGAAACAAAAGAAGTGATGAGTGATGAGTGATGAGTTAAGAGCTTTTCACTCATCACTCATCACTCATCACTTTCCTTATGGTTGTCCTTCAAAGATTCTGCGGAGGCGATCCGCGCCGGAGTTGCGGGTGCGGTCGCGGCGCTCGGCGCGGCGCGGGCGGTCGAAGATGGTGATGGTGCCAACGCGGCGCGCGACGGGGGCGTCGTCCGTGTCGGCGTCGGTGTCCGAGCGCGAGAGTTGGTCGTCGGAGTCGGAATGCCTCGCGCGACGCTCGTTGCGCTCGATCTCGTCGTCGCGGTCGCCCTTCTTGCCGTGCTTGGGCGAGCCTGCGCGTTCGTCCGCCTTGCGCTGCTCGGCTTCGGGCGGGGTCGCGGCGTCGTTCGGCGCTGCGCGTTCCTCGGCGTTCGCGTCGCCGGGCGCGGAAGCGTCGGACTCGTCCGTTCGCGCGTCCGAGTTCTCAGAAGCGGCGGGCGTGCCCGGCTGCTCGTTGACGACTTCGAGCGTCGGGGCGGGCGTCGGCTGCGACGAAGCGGCGGGCGCGTTCGAGGGCGCGACCGGCTGCTGCGCTGCCGGCGCGTTGGCGGCGTGCGACGACGCGCGGCTCTGGTAGAGGTACAACCCCGTGCCGCCGAGGACTGCGCCGACGAGCGCCGAAGCGACGGCGAGCGCGAGCGGCCAGGAGCGACGCGCGACGCGCGGCTCAGGCGGATACGCGCTCGCGACCGCGGCGGGCGGCGTCTCGACAGGCTCGGCCCGCCCGACCTCTCCGAGCGGGACGACGCGGCGCGCGACGACCGTCTCCTCGTCGTCGAAGCGCGGCGAAACCAGCGTCTCCTCCTCGTCGGTCGGTAAAAATTGATGAGGGTCTTGCATCTCGGTCTCGAAACTGAATCACCCCGGCCTGCCGCATCCGTCCGTTCTTTTCGCCCGTCGCGCGGCAGGCGAATTGGCCGGTCGTTTGATGACCCGAACTCAGGGCTTTACTGCCCCGAAAAATGTTTACAAATCGGTTGCGGCGTTTCTATCGCCGCGCCAGGCTTCGACGCATCGGGCGAGGCGCTCGGCGAAGGGCTTTGGCCGCCAACGCGGGGCGAGCGAGCGGAGGAGCGAGGTGTCTGCGCGCCAGCGTCGCGGGTCTCCCGCGCGCGCGCGTCCGAGGCAGCGAATCTCTTTCGACGGCGCGACGAGCGCCCGCAAACGCTCGGCGAGGTCGAGCACGCGCGTCTCTTCGCCGCTCGCGACGTTGACGACCGTGCAGC
This sequence comes from Pyrinomonadaceae bacterium, assembly GCA_035652995.1. Taxonomy (GTDB): domain Bacteria; phylum Acidobacteriota; class Blastocatellia; order Pyrinomonadales; family Pyrinomonadaceae; genus QHXN01. The sequence continues at coordinate 8,980 of DASRCS010000019.1, read as the reverse complement.
CGCCGCCTTCACCCGAAAGGTTCGACGCGAGTTCGAGCATCGCCGCCGCGGCGTCCTCGGCGTGCAGGTAGTCGCGCGTCTCTTCGCCCGTGCCTTCGAGGCGTGCGAAGGCTTCAGCGCCTTCGAGCCGGCGGTACAACTCCCAGACGAGCAGCCGCCGCTGCGCCTCGCCGAAGAGCGAGAAGAGCCGGCAGACCAGCACGCGCATCCCGAAGCACTCGGCGTACTCGCGCGCGAGCAGTTCGCACGCTGCCTTGTGGAAGCCGTAGGGCGAGATGGGCCGCGTCGGCGAGGACTCGGCGACGGGGAGCGAGGCGGCCTCGCCGTAAACGGCGGCGCTCGAAGGGAAGACGACGACGGGTCGCGTGCCGGAGCGCCGCACGGAGTCGAGCACGTTGGCGAACGTGACGACCGACGCGCGCAGGTCGTCGAGCGGGCGCGCGAGCGACGCGCCGACCGACGCCGCGCCCGCCGCGTGCAGGAGAATGTCGGGGCGGAACTCGCCGATCAACTCCGACAGGTCGGAACTCGACACGTCGGCCTGCGCGTGGAGTCCGGGCCAGCCGACCTCCGGCTGCCCGGCGCGCGTGACGCCGAGGACTTCGTGTCCCGCGCGCGCCGCGTGCCGCCCGAAGTTGCCGCCGACGAAACCGCCGCTGCCTGTGACGAGAATTCTCACGGACGAAGATAAAGGAAAGACTAAGGCGTAAGCCACGCCGCAGAAACGCCGACCCCGCTCGCTCCCTACTCGTTCCCCGTGTTCGTCTCCCCCAGAACCTTCTTGATCGAGCCGTTGATGATGTCGCCGACGACGCGCGGCGAGAAGTTGCGCTCGACGTGCGCGTGCGCGTTGCCGGCGATGTGCCGCCAGAGCGCGGCGTCGCCGTAGAGACGGACGACAGCCGCGGCGAACTCCTCCGCGGAGTTTACAACCAAAGCCTCCTCGCCGTCGCGCAGAAACATCCCCTCGGCCCCGACCTCGGTCGTGACGACGGGGACGGCGTGAGCGAGCGCCTCGCCGACCTTGCCCTTGACGCCCGCGCCGAAACGTATGGGCGCGACGAAGACGCGCGCCCGCGCGAACAGAGGCTCGATGTCCGGCACGTAGCCCAGCACGCGCACCCCCTCGGACTCGCGCCCCGCGAACTCGGCGGGCGCGTTGTCGCCGACGAGATGAAGCTCGACGCCCGGAAGCGACTCGCGCACGGCGGGCAGCACCTCGTTGACGAAGAAGCGCACGCCGTCAACGTTCGGGCGGTGCAGGAAGTTGCCGACGAAGAGTAGATGTTCGCGCTCCTCGAAGGCGAGGCCGCGCCGTCGTGTGCGGTGAACGGTCGGGACGACGAACGAAGGGACGCCGGGCGCGGCGCGCTCCGTCGCCTCCTTGTCGGCGGCGGAGTTGCACCAGACGAGGTCGCTTGCCCGCGCGAGCCGCGTCTCCATCTTCCGGTAGCGCGCGGCCTCGCTCGCCGCCTTGTCGTCGCCCGTCACCTCGGCCTCGCGCGCGAAGCGTATGAAGTGTGCGTCAACCATGTCGAAGACGAACTTCACGCGCGGGTCGGCGCGGCGCATCTGTTTGACGACCGCGGCGGCAACTTCGGGGCGGCTGGCGACGGCTGCGCGGAACCTCCTCGCCTTCGCCAGCCGCGGCAGTTCGAGGATGCCCGCGGTCTCGACGCCCTCCTTCCAGAGAAGCCTCTCGTATTCGGGCCAGTGCCGCTTGGCCGTCGTCACGAAGACGGGATGACACCACTCTTTGAGCGCGCGGAGGATGAAGAGCATTCGGATGCTCCCGGCGTCGCGGTCGGGCGACGGCATCCGGTCGTCGAAGACGACGACCTGCGTGTCCCACTTGCGGTTCGCCGCGCGCTCGGCCTTTGAGGGGTCGAACGGCTGATGCTCGCGCGCGAGCGTGTCGCGCCACTTCTCGTAGAACTTCTCGCGGTTGACGACCTGAAAGCGTTTGAAGCCGGTGCGCGTGTCTGTGCCCGCGGTCGCGCCCTCGTAGTGGACGAGCCGCGAGCGCGGCTGATAGACGACCTTGAAGCCGAGCGAGCGCACGCCCATGCAGATGTCCGTGTCCTCGTAGTAGGCGGGCGCGTAGCGCCGGTCGAACCCGCCGAGACGGTCGAACAAATCTTTTCTCACGAGCAGCGACGCGCCGGAGCAGTAGTCAACCTCGCGCGCGAACGCGAAGCGCCGGTCTTCGGGCGAGCGCCCCCAGCCGTAGTGAAACGCCTCGCCGTTCGACCAGACAATCGCGCCCGCCTCCTGAATTCTTCCGTCCGGGTAGAGGAACAGCGAGCCGACCGCGCCGGCGCGCTCGTCCGACTCGATTGTCTCGACGAGGTTTTCGAGCCAGCCGGGCAGCACGACCGTGTCGTTGTTGAGGAAGACGAGGAAGCGACCGCGCGCCGCCGCCGCGCCCTGGTTGCAGGCGTCAACGAAGCCGCGGTTCGTGTCGTTGTCAATCACGCGGACGAAGCCGTCGAAGTGAGAAAGCATCTCGCGCGTCTCGTCGGTCGAGGCGTTGTTGACGACGATGACTTCCGTGTCGTCAAAGTCAACCTCGCGGATCAGCGAGCGCAGGCACTGGAACGTGAACTCGGCCTTGTTGAAGACTGGGATGACGATTGAAGTCTTGACCGATGAAGAGGTCGCTTGCGGAGTTTCGACCGCCGTCTCGCCGCGGTCGTTCGCGCGCGGCCCGTCAACGGGCGCTCCGCGCGTTCTTGCGCCGGCGCGGGCGAGGAAGAGGAAGTCGCTCGCGCTGAAGGGCGCGACGCTCGGCGCGCGCGGCGTCGCGGGAACGTCCCACGCGCGGCGCAGGTCGAGTCCGTTGGCCTCGGCGCTCTCGGCCACGCGCGCCGCGAAGTTGTACGCGCGCGCGCCGAGCCGCAGCGCCCAGGCCAGCGGCGCGAAGCCGGCGCGCTTGAGCCGCAGCTTCGTCGAGAGCGCGAGTTTTTCGCTCAGCGGTTTTTTCAAGTCAGTCTTCGGCAGAGTCGGCGCGCGTCGTCCATTCGAGAAGTGGCCGCACGACGCCGCGCATCGGCCCGACGTAGTCGCCGCGCGCCGAGTCCCCGACGCCCTCGTCAACGACCTGGAAGGCCGCGGCCTCCTTCGCGCGCGCGCGGAGGATTGTAGATGGAAAGTGCGTCATTATCGAGACGTGCGCGACGAGGCTGCCTTCTGAGAGCAGGTTGCCGGGAATGCGGACGGTGCTCGTGTAGCGTCCCGCCGGTCGCCCGCGCCTGCGCCACTCGTCGCCCGTGTCGTGCGTCGTGAAGACCTCCGTGCCCTCTTCGTTGAACAGCGCGACGCCGGTCGTCAGCACGTGCCCGGCTTCCAGCACGTCGTAAGTCACTTCGATGAGGACGGGCCGTCGGATGTCTGACGAAGCGATGGTCGCGCCGCGCTCGTCGCACACACGCACGCGCCGCAGACGCGCGACCTCGTCGCCGGGCGCTTCCCGTAGCTCCGGCCAGTCGCGCTCGGCCCCGGCCTTCCAGCTCGAATTCAGGTAGCTGTTGACGACCTCCTGCGCCGGCCCGTCGGCGACGACGCGCCCGCGTTCGAGAAGAATCGCGCGCTTGCACAGGCGCGTCACCGCCGGCAGGTTGTGCGAGACGAAAAAGATCGTGTGGCCGCGGCGGCGAATCTCGCGCATCTTGTCGAGGCACTTCTGCTGGAACGCCGCGTCGCCGACGGCCAGCACCTCGTCCATGATCAGGATTTCGGGTTCGAGGTGCGCGGCGACCGAGAAGGCGAGGCGGACGTACATCCCCGAAGAGTAGAACTTGACGGGCGTCTCGACGAATTTTTCCAGCTCGGAGAAGGCGATGATCTCGTCGAACTTCTTCTCGATCTCGACCTTCCGCATGCCGAGTATCGCGCCGTTCAGAAAGACGTTCTCGCGCCCCGTGAGGTCCGGGTGGAAGCCCGTGCCGACTTCGAGGAGCGAGCCGACGCGACCGAAGATTTCGACCTCGCCCGTCGTCGGTCGCGTGATGCGCGAGAGGATTTTCAGCAGGGTGCTTTTGCCCGCGCCGTTGTGGCCGACGATGCCGAGCATCTCGCCGCGGCGGACTTCGAGGTTCATTTCGCTGAGCGCCCACAGCGTCTCGTAGCGACGCTTTTGCGCGCCGCGAAGACGCCTGACCGGCGCGAGCAGCGCGTCGCCGACAAGCTCTCTGAGCGTGTCGTAGCCCGCGTGCAGCGCGCCGATGCGGTAGCGCTTCCCCACGTTTTTGACTCTGACGACGACCGGCTCCATCGGGTTTTAGATTACGTCGGCGAAAGTGTCTTCGAGCTTGCGGAAGACGTAGAAGGCGACGGCGAGGAGCACGACTGCGACGACCGCCGCGACCGCGACCGCGCGCCACTCGAAGCCCGTGCCCGTGAGCGACGCGCGGAAGCCTTCGACGACTCCGGTCATCGGATTCAAGTCGAACAGCCACCGCCACCCGGCGGGCAGCGGATAGACGACGGGCGACGCGAACATCCAGAGTTGCAGCAGGAACGGCAGCGCATGTCGTATGTCGCGGTACTTCACCGTCAGCGCCGCCGCGAACATCCCGCACGCGAGCGCGAGCATCACCGCGAGCAGGAGGAAGACCGGCAGGAGCAGCAACTCCCAGGTCAAGTGCGCGCCGTAGAAGATCGCGAGCGGGATGAGGAGCAAGGAGCCGACGCCGAGGTCAACGAGGGAGGCCCCGACCGCCGCCGCCGGGATGAAGGCGCGCGGGAAATAGACCTTCGTGACGAGGCTCGTGTTGCTGAGCAGGCTGTTCGTCCCCGAAGTGACCGAGACGGAGAAGAACGTCCACAGCAGCAGCCCCGAATAGGCGAAGAGCGGGTACGGGATCGGGCCTGAGTCGAGCCGCGCGATCCGGTTGAAGACGAGCGTGAACAGGAGCATCGTCGCGAGCGGCTGGAGGATGACCCAGGCGACGCCCATCAACGTCTGCTTGTAACGAACCTTGATGTCGCGCAGCGTGAGGAAGTAGAGAAGCTCCCGGTAGGCCCAGAGGTCGCCGAGGTTGAGCTGCACGCCGGAGTCTTCCGGGCGGACGAGCACGTGCGGCGCGTGCGTCGGCGGGCGAACCGCGCCCGCGGCGTCGCGCGCCGACGCCAGATTGCCCTCGGTCGTTTCGCTGGTCTCCGCGCTCATGCCGAACGTTGCCGCCGGGCGCCGCCGCCGCGGGAGCAGACGGCAAGTCTAGCCACCGGCAACTTGAAGCGTCAAACACGCGTTTGTAAACTGGCGCGGCCCGGACTCTCGCCGATTCTTCAGACGACCGTTGAGCGTCGAAACCATCACCCGCAAAATCAAACGCGCGCTGCGCGGGCGCGTGAGTCCGCGCGCGGCGCTGCTTGAGTCTGGAAGGCGCGTCGTCGTCGCCGTGCGCCGCAGCCGCGAGCGCGCGTCGCTCGACAGACGCACGAAAGATACGACGACGCCCGGTGCACTACTCGCGCATGAGTTCGCGCGCATGAGCGGCGCGGAACTGCTCGCGCACTTTCGCGCGCGCACGAGTCCGAAGTTCTTCGCGGGCTTCGGCGATTCCGCCGAGATTGTTGACGGAGTTATTGACGCCGACTCGATTGTTGAAGAGGCGCGCGGGATCGTCTCGGCTCATCGCTGGCCGCTGCTCGGCTACGGCTCGATTGATTTCGGCGCGGAGGTTGACTGGCTGCGCGAACCGGCGTCGGGCGCGCGTTGGCCGCTCGATTTTCACGGCGACGTTCTGCTCGCGCGCGGCGACGGCCCGGACGTGCGCGTGCTGTGGGAGTTGAACCGGCTCGGCCATCTCGTCACGCTCGCGCGCGCCTACGCCTTCGCGCGCGACGAGAGTTTCGCGGAAGAGTTTTTCCGGCAGGTCGAGAGCTGGCGCGCGCAGAACCCGATGGGCTTCGGGCCGAACTGGGCCTGCGCGATGGAGGTCGCTTTGCGCGCAATGAACCTCCTCGCCAGCTTCCAAATCTTCCGCCGCTCGCGCGCGCTCGACGAGCGTCGTCTCGCCTCGATGCTCGCGCTCTTCGACGCGCACGGTCGTCACATACGCCGCAACCTCGAATTCTCCTACGTCGCGACGAGCAATCATTACCTCTCGGATGTGGTCGGATTGCTGTGGCTCGGACTGCTCCTGCCGGAGTTGCGCGCGTCTGAAGGTTGGCGCGCGTTCGGGCTGCGCGAAGTCCTGCGCGAGATGGGCAAGCAGGTTCTGGCCGACGGCGCGGACTGCGAAGCCTCGACCGGCTACCAACGCTTCGTCACGGAACTCTTCCTCTACACCTTCACGCTCTGCCGCGCGAACGGAATTGAGATTGACGAGCGGCACTGGCAGAAGCTTCGCTCGATGCTCGAATACGTCCGCGCCTACCTTCGACCGGACGGGCGCGCGCCGCTCGTCGGCGACACGGACGGCGGTCGCGCGCTCTCTTTGACGCGGCGCGACGCGGACGACCACACGTTCCTGCTCGGCGTCGGCGCGGCGCTCTTCCGCGAGCCGCGCTTCAAACTCTCCGAGGAAGCGCCCGAAGAACTCCTCTGGCTTCTCGGCGCGGAAGGCGTGCGCGCTTTCTCCGAGTTGAAGACCGAAGGCGCGTCACAAGCGGCCTCTGCACGCGGGCCGCAGCCGGTGCCGTCGCAAGCGCCTGAGCCAGCACCCACGCGCTCGCCGGACTCTGCCGGCGCGAGTGCGTCGCAGTCAGCAATCTTTGAGCAAGCGGGCACGTGCGTCCTTCGCGAAGGCGACCTGTACCTGATGCTGAGCGCGAGCGGCGCGGGGCTTTCGGGCCGCGGCTCGCACGCGCACAACGACGCGCTCTCAGTCGAAGTCTCGGCGCGCGGCACGAGCTTCATCGCCGACGCGGGCACGTATGTTTACACTTCGGACTTGCGCGCGCGTCAGCGGTTCCGCTCGACGGCCTTCCATTCGACCGTCGAGGTTGACGGCGAGGAGCAGAACACGACGCCGGAGTCCGCGCCTTTCTTCATCGGCGACGAGGCGCGACCGCACATCCTTTGTTTCGAGTCCGGCGCGGAGCGCGACCTCGTCGTCGCCGAACACCACGGCTACGAGAGGCTGAAGGGCGGCCCCGTCACGCACCGCCGCGCCGTCACGTTCGACAAGCGCGAGGGGTTCTGGCTCGTCGAAGACACGCTCGCGGGCGCTGGCCTTCACGACTTCAAATTCATCTTCCACGCCGCGCCGGGGCGCGAGGCGCGCTCGCTCGACGGCTCGGCGGTCGAGATTCTTGAAGGCGAGAGCGGCGCGCGTCTGGTCGTCGCGTCGCTGTCGTCGCTCGGCGAAGTTGCGCTTGAGCCGCGCTGGTCTTCGCGCGACTACGGCTCGAAGGTCGAGACGGTCGCCGCCGTCTGGACGTTGCGCGCGAGCGCGCCGTTCACCGCGCGCTGGCTGCTCGTGCCCGTCGCGGCTGGCGAAGACGCGGGCGCACGTTTAGAGTTGCTGGCGAGGTCGTCCCGCCTGCTGCGAGCGGGCGAGCGTGCCGATTTCGGATTTTAGATTTCGGATTGAGCGCGTGTGGGGAGTTGAGCTTTCCAGGTCCAACGCTCAATCTTATTGGCGCACCAATCCAAAATCTAAAATCCGAAATCCAAAATAATTATGTGCGGCATCTGCGGAGTCTGGGAGTACGGTGCGGCGACGGGGCGCGTCGAGGGCGCGACGGTCGAGCGTATGCGCGACGAGATGACGCACCGCGGGCCGGACGACGCGGGCGCGGAACTGCTCGACGAAGGGCGCATGGGCTTTGGCTTCCGCCGCCTCTCGATCATCGACCTCTCGCAGGCCGGGCACCAGCCGATGCGAGGGTGCGAAGGGCGCGGCGTGTGGCTCGTCTTCAACGGCGAGATTTACAACCACGCACACTTGCGCGCCGGACTCGAAGCGCGCGGGCACAGGTACCGCTCGCGCACCGACAGCGAGACGATCATTCATCTCTACGAGGAGCGCGGCCTCGATTTCGTCAACGACATCGAAGGCGACTTCACCATCGCGCTCTGGGATTCACAGCGCGAACGACTCGTCCTCGCGCGCGACCGCGTCGGCGTCAAGCCGCTCTACTTTATCAGCGCGGGCGGTCGCTTCATCTTCGCCTCCGAGATAAAAGCCATCATCGCGCACCCGTCGGTCACGGCGGACGTTGACGAGGAGTCGCTTTATCATTACCTCTCCTTTCTCACGACGCCCGCGCCGCGCACGCTCTTCCGCGGCGTCGAGAAGATTCCGGCGGGACACTTCGTCGTCGTCAGCCGCGACGGCTCGGTCGAGACGACGCGCTACTGGGACGCGCTGCCGCCGCCTGCGTCGGCGAACGGCTCGCGCGCGACGAGCGAAGATGAAGTGCGCGCGGAGATTCTTCGGCTGCTGCGCGAGTCAATCAAAAAGCGGATGATGTCGGACGTGCCGTTCGGCGTCTTCCTTTCCGGCGGCGTTGACTCTTCGGCCAACGTCGCGCTGATGGCCGAGCAGATGTCGCGCCCCGTCGAGACCTTCACCGTCGCGTACCGCGACGACGAAGAGCTGAACGAACTCGGCCCGGCGCGCGAGACCGCGCGGCGCTTCGCGACGAACCACCACGAAATAATCATCGGCGTCGAGGAGATGAAGAACTTTCTCCCCGAACTCGTCTTCCACCAGGACGAGCCGATTGCCGACCCCGTCTGCGTGCCGCTCTACTACGTCTCGAAACTCGCGCGCGACTCCGGCACCATCGTCGTGCAAGTGGGCGAGGGCGCGGACGAGCTGTTCAGCGGCTACGACAAGTACGTCAAGTACCTTCGGCTCTACGAGCGCTTCTGGCGTCACGCCGAGCGAGCGCCGCGCGTCGCTCGCCGGGCCGCGAGCGCCGTCGCCGCGCCCTTGTTGCGCGCCGCGACGAAGAACGCCGAGGCCGCGGAAATAGTCCGACGGCTCGGCGCGGACGAGGCGCTCTTCTGGGGCGCGGCGGTCGT
>DASRCS010000018.1:0-29966 GCA_035652995.1 Pyrinomonadaceae bacterium | reverse complement strand
CGCGGTGCCGATTGTTTCAGGCGAGATAGGCGAGGACTTCGCATACTACCTCGCGAAGTCGGAGCAGATTCCTTCGGCTGTCATGCTCGGCGTGCTGGTGCGCGCGCGCGAGTCGGGCGAGACGTTCATCGAGGCCGCGGGCGGGCTGATGATTCAGGTCATGCCGGGCGCGGACTCCGCGACAGTCGCCGCAATCGAGTCGTCGGTCGGAAGGACTCCGCACACGACGGCGCTCATACGCGAGGGCGCGCGGCCCGTTGACCTCCTGCGGGCGGCGCTCGGCGACGTGCCGTTCGAGATTCTCGAAGAGAGGGAGGTCGGCTTCGAGTGCACGTGCTCTTACGACCGCGCCGTGTCGCTCGTCTCTTCGATTGAACGGTCGGAGCTTGAGTCAATGCTTCGCGAAGACAAGGGCGCGGCGCTGACCTGCCACTTCTGCAACGAGACGTACCGCATTGACGAGCCTGCCCTCGCGGAGATGGTCGAGAGGGATAGAAGTTCGGTGAGTGAGTAGAATCCGACGCGCGAGCGGGGGCAGGCCGCCCTTCCCGAACTGGCGAACAGGAGGGCGTCGGGCTGAGACCCCGCAACGCCCATCAGTTGACAGGTCAGGAAGGGCGGCTTGCCCCCGCTTTTTCTTTGAGAAGTGGATGCGAAAAAAAATGGAAGAAGCCGGACTTTAAATCCGGCCTCTTTCGTTTGCGAATCTTTGCTTGCGACTTTTTCGGGTCAGGCTACTTCGCGGATGTTGTGCCCGACGAAGGCAAAAGGTCGTAGTGTCCGATCTCGCGGTTGTGGCTGTCGAGGACGCCCATCACGTCGGAGGTCTCTTCGAGCATCTGCTTGGTCATCTGGATCGAGTCCGACAACTGCTCGAAGTCGAGCGACGAGACGCGCTCCGGCGTCGGGAGCGTGACGACCTGATCGTTGACGAGGCCGAAGAAGTTCTCGATTGATTGAAGCTGGCCCTCGACGAGTTTCACCGAACGTTCGAGTTCGCTGAACTGCGCGAGGCGGCGCTTGAGGATTTCGACGTTGGCCTGCTGGATGCGGCGCGAGCGGTCGTCGGGCGCGCTCTCGACGGAGCGCTCGGCCTGCGCGAGTTGGTTCTGGACGGCCTGGCGGTTGATCGAGCGCAGGTGGTGCTTGCGCCGGCGGTACACATCGAGTAGGTCAACGAAGTCTTCCCATCGCTGGTCGAGACTCTTGATGTTCATCGGCAGTTCCTTCGCGCCGGTGAACTTGACGTAGTTGTCGAAAATTTTGTTCTTGAGCCACTTCAAATAGAGCACGGCCTCGCGCTCGCGCGGGTCGAAGCCCTCGATCATGCGCTCGCGCTGCTTGTTGCGAAGCTCGGCCAGGCGCTTGCGGTTGCGGTTGTCAACGAGCCGGCGGTAGATGTTGCTCGCCGGCACGGTCGCCAGGTACGCGCCTTCCGCGACGAGCGCCGCGGCGAGCGGGATCGGCGACCAGGTGTAGGCCGCGGCGACGGCGAAGCCGGCCATGCCCCAGAAGTTGACCGGCTCCATCACGGCTTCTTTCAGATATTCGAGACTGATCTTTCTCTCCGCCATAACTTCCACTTCGGATCAGCGCAACGCGAATGGAGAGTTCGCCAATAAAAAAATTTTACGACTTCGACTCGCCCGACGCCGACGGCAGCGCGGGCGCTTCTCTTTCGCCTCCGCCGAGCAGTCCCATCTGCCGCTTGTAGTCGAGCAGCTTGTCCTGCAACTGCATGTCCATCGCCTCGCGCTCGATCTCCTGCATCTGCGTGTCCACGCCCGACGTGCCGAGTTGGAGTTTCGCCTCGGCGGTCGCGGCGCGCCGGTCAATCTTGTCGCGCATCTCGTTGAAGGTCGAGGCGTCGTCGCCCAACTGGAACGAGGACATCGTCTGCGCGAGTTGCTCTTGCAGCTTGGCCTGCTTCGACTGGTTGATGAGCTGCATCGCCTCGGCGGTGCGGCGCTGCATCTGGAGGATGTAGTTGTCGCGGGCCTTGCGCGCTTGTTCGGATGCGCGTGCGGCGTGGTCGAGTTGCTGCCCCGTCTTCGTCAGGTCGAGTTGGGCCTGCTGGAGCTGACCGATGTAGGCCGTCGCGATGTCGTCGCGGTTCATCTTGATGGCGGCCTTGATCTTCGAGTCGAGGTCAACGACCTGCTCTTCGAGGCGATCTTTGTTTTTGGCGAGCAGGCGCTCGGTCGCCATCACCTGCGCGACGGAGTTGTTCAGTTCCGGCACGCGGTCGCGCATGTCGCGGATCGTCTGCTGCAAAATCAGTTCGGGGTCTTCGGTCTTCTCCACGAGGCCGCCGAACATCGCGCGGAGCGAACGCTTGAATCTCGCCCAGACTCCCATCTTCTTCTCGCCCTCCGAACCTTCAAGCGACTCGCGCCGCCCGTCGGGTGCTGACAATCTTCACTGCCGGAAAACTTTATGGCGTCTCCGAGGCCGCAACCTTGTACGTAAGTCCGCGCCGCCGGGTTCACCCGCTCTCTAAACGCCCAAGCCCTCCTTGCACGTGAGTATAACAAGGCTTCCGCGTCCCCGCCAGAGCGAAAAGGAAAGTAAGCAGTGAGCAGTAAGCCGTGAGCAGAAAAGCCGAGCCGTCTTAACTGCTCACGGCTTACTGCTCACTGCTCACTTAAGACTTCCCGATGTCGCGGCGGTAGTGCATCCCGTCCCAGTTGATGTGCGAGGCCGACTCGTAGCAGCGCGCGAGCGCTTCGTCGAGCGTCGGGCCGACGGCGGTGACGCCGAGGACGCGACCGCCGGCAGTGACGAGCGAGCCGTCTGCGGCGCGGCGCGTGCCCGCGTGGAAAATCTGGACGGCAGGGACGCGCGAAGCCTCTTCGATGCCGCTGATGCGCGCGCCGGTCTCCGGTTTTTCGGGGTAGCCGCGCGCGGCGAGCACGACGCAGGCCGAAGCCTCGTCACCCCACTCGACGCTGACTTCGCCGAGACGACCGCGCGCGACGGCGTTGAAGACTTCAAAGAGGTCGCTTCTGAGGCGCACGAGGATGGCCTGCGTTTCGGGGTCGCCGAAGCGGACGTTGTATTCGAGCACGCGCGGGCCTTCCGGAGTGAGCATCAGGCCGACGAAGAGCACGCCGCGAAAGTTCAGACCGTCCGCGCGCGCGCCCGCGAGCGTCGGCCCGACGATCTCGCCGACGGTGCGCGTCAGAGTATCTTCGTCCAGAACGTCCGGCGAAGTGATCGCGCCCATGCCACCCGTGTTCGGGCCTGTGTCGCCTTCGCCGACGCGCTTGTGGTCGCGCGCGGGCGGCATCAGACGGTAGTCGCGCCCGTCCGTCCAGAGCAGGAGCGAAGCCTCGCGCCCCGTGAGAGTCTCTTCGATGACGACGCGCCGGGCGGCGTCGCTTCCGACTCGACCGCCCAACATCATCTCTCGCGCCGCCGCTTCGGCCTCGCCGCGCGTGCGCGCGACGACGACGCCTTTGCCCGCCGCGAGTCCGTCGGCCTTGACGACCACGGGCGAGTCCTCCGCGCCGAACTCGCCGCCCCGCAGAATCTGCGTCGCCTCTTCGACCGACGCGGCGATGCGGTGGCGCGCGGTCGGGATTTTGTGGCGGAGCATGAACTCTTTCGCAAACGCCTTGCTCGATTCGAGCCGCGCGGCCTCGCGCGTCGGGCCTGCGACTGTGAGTCCGCGGCGCTCGAACTCGTCGGCGAGTCCCGCGGCGAGCGGCGATTCGCCGCCGGGGATGGTGAGGTCAACGCGCTCGCGCTCGGCGAAGTCCGCGAGCGCCGAAACGTCTGTCGCGCCCAAAGGCACGCACTCGGCGTCTTCGGCGATTCCGGCGTTGCCGGGCGCGCAGAAAATCTTTAGAGACGAGCGGCGCGCGCCGTGCCTTAGTGTCCGGCAGAGCGCGTGCTCACGTCCGCCCGAGCCGATGACGAGGACGTTCATGACTTTAAGGGATCAAAGCGCGCGACCGAAAAAGATGAGAAAAGCGCGGCGATGCTGTCACTTGGCGGGCGGGCGTGTCAAGGATGAGTTCTGAAAACTTTTTCTTCTCCATTGACACATTTTTGTGATATGTATATTGTGCTAAGCCACGAGCGGGCTGGGGCGGCGTGCCGTGTGGCATGTCGCAGCACAGACCGAGCATTCCCTCGCAGATTTCCGGCGCACCCGTCGCGGGTTCTAAGCTCGACAGTAGTTCCCACGTAGCAGCCGACTGTTTCAAACGACTTCCGGGCGCAGGCTCCCACGCGGCCTCGGAGTCCGGTGGTTCACACAAGGATGGGAAATCATGTCACAGGTTCAAACAGCAGAGATTCTGCCTCCGACTACCGACGACGGTTGGGGTCAGGCCGAAATCGAGTTCGAGGATCGCTCGATCATTTGCGTTGATTGCGGGGAGGAGTTCAACTGGACCGCGGGCGAACAGCTCTTCTTCCACGACAAGGGTCTGAAGAACGAGCCGAAGCGTTGCAAGCCCTGCAAGCAGGCGAAGAACGAACGGCTCGCGGCCATCGCCGCCGCGCAGGAGTCGGGCGTGCGCCAGCGCATCGAAGTCTCCGTCCAGTGCGCGCACTGCGGGCAGTTGACGACCGTCCCCTTCTACCCTTCGCAGGGACGCCCCGTTTACTGCCGCCCTTGCTACACCGCCACACGCAACCCGGACGGACGCGACGACTGAAAGCCCGCGTCCGACCCTGAGCAACACCCGACAGCCTCTCCCGCCGCGCCCTCCCCCGGTGCGCGCCGCCGCCGCGGGATTCCTCTGTCCCGAACTTCCGGCGCCTTTCAACACCGACGAGATTTCAAAACTAAAATCCGGCCCCGCGCGCCCGGTTCGTCAACCCGACTCTCGGCATCTCGGCAGTCGCGTCACCCGACGTGTACCGCGGGCCGCCGCTCCGGGTCTTCTTCGACCTGACGCAGAACCTCGTGCGTGACCGGCGCGATGTCGCCCTCGCCGAGCAGGACGTATCTCATGAGGTGCATGAGCGGGTTGCCCTCGCTCCAGCCGAAGTACGCGTGCGGAATCCTGCCCGTCATCTCGCGCAGGTAGAGGAGGAAGGCGGCGATGGCGTTCGGCACGGCGGGACTCTCCGCGCGCAGGATTCGGTGGCCCTCGACCTCGACGCCGCGAATCTTCAGCACGCCCGAAAACTCCGACGCGTCGCTCGGCGTGACCTCGAAGAAGATGACGGGGTCGCGCGTCGGGATGTGGTTGTCAATCCGCTTCTCGCGCTCCTTGAACCTGTACTCCGCGGCGTCGCCCGTGTCGCGGCGGTTGGCGACGATGCGGATGTCGCAGTCCTTCCTGACCATGTCGGAGATGAATCGCCGCGCCTCGTCGTCCAGCTCGACCCTTTCGACGCGCAACTCGGTCGTGCGCCAGACGCGCGACATGAACGACGTGACGATGATCGTCAGGATGAACAACGACGCGATCTTGATCCCTTCGGGCCGCTCGTGGATGTTCTGAACCGTCGTGTAGGCGAAGACGATTGCGATGAGCAGGAACGGCAGCCAGCGCTTGCGCGCGCGCTTGACCGAGAGCGTGACGGCGACCGCCGCCGAACTCATCAAAACGAGAACGCCCGTCGCGTAGGCCCCGCCCTGCTTCTCCACGTCGGCCTCGAAGATGATGGTGACGGCGAAGGCGACGACGGTGTAGAGGATGACGAGCGGTCGCTGCGCGAGCGTCCAGTCCGGGGCCATGCCGTAGCGCGGAAGATACCGCGGCACGATGTTGAGAAGCCCGGCCATCGCCGACGCGCCCGCGAACCAGAGGATCGAGATCGTGCTCAGGTCGTAGGCCGTCCCGAAGCCGTTGCCGAAAAACCGGTAGGCCAGAAAGGCGAGTGCGCGACCGTAAGCCTTGCCGCCGTCTTCGGAGCCGGGCGGCGGCGCGAGGAACTCTTTGGGCGGAATCAGAGTCGCCGTGACGATGCTGCTCGTGATCAGCATCACGCTCATGATGAGCGCGGCGGTGAGCAGGAGTTTCCGCGTGTTGTGGATGCGCCCCTCGATGTCGCCGTGCCCCTTGTCGCCGCGGACGAGCGGCATCACGGCCACGCCCGTCTCGAAGCCGGAGAGTCCGAGCGCGAGCTTCGGGAAGAGCAGCAGCGCGATGCCGAGCATCAGGAAGACGTTTCCGTTGACGCTGATGCCGCTCACGGTCGCGCCCATGATCCCGTGGTACCAGTTCGGCAGCGCCTCCGGGTGGACGAACAGAAGCTCGTAGAGTCCGCGCCCGACGACGATGACGTTGAGCGCGAGGTACGCGCCGACGAGCGCGACCGCGATGCCGATGGCCTCCTTGAAGCCCTTGAGGAAGATCGCGCCGAGCAGCGCGATGAGCGTCATCGTCACCGTGACGCGGTGCGAAAGGAAGTGCGGCGTGTAGGGGTTCTGGATGACGTGCGCGGTGGCGTCGGCGGCGGAGAGCGTGATGGTGATGACGAAGTCCGTGGCGACGAAGCCGAGCAGCGCGAGCACGAAGAGCTTGCCCCGCCAGCGCGCGAGCAGGTGTTCGAGCATCGAGATCGAGCCTTCGCCGTTCGGGCTTTCGTGCGCGACGCGGTTGTAGATCGGGAGCGCGCCGAAGAGCGTGAGCAGGACGAGGATCAGCGTCGCGATGGGCGACAGGAACCCGGCGGCGAGGAAGGCGATGCCGGGCTGGTAGCCGAGCGTCGAGAAGTAGTCAACGCCGGTCAGGCACATCACCTGCCACCAGGCGTGTTGGTGGTGTTCGGGCGCTTGCTCGTGCGCGCCCTCGGCGCCCCTGTGCTGCCCCTTGAGTAGCCAGCTCTTGAACTTCCCCGGCTCGCTCTTCCCCTCGCGCCGCAAAACCGTCTCGGCCATCTGCCCCCTCACAAGCGGAGAACTGAAAGCGTCGTCGCGTCCGGCCCGACGCCAGCCGCGAGTGTCCGCGCGCGGGCAAGCCGCCGAGGCCGACGTATCGCCTCAGTGCAAATTGGAGGTGTTGCTTGCCTGCGTTTGTACCAAACCGACTCTTACAAATCAATCCCTGCCCCGCTTCATCAAGCCGCGTGCCTCTGCGGGAGTGAGCGGTAAGCGGTGAGCAGTGAGCGGTAAACGGTGAGCAGTTTTTTGCTGGCAGCGAAGTCGCAAACGCCCACAGTCACTCGATGACCGCTCACCGCTTACCGCTCACCGCTCACTTTCAACTCTCTTCTGTTTTCCGCGGCGCTGTGCTAAAGTTTGGAATCGACAAGCCTTTGGCAGTGTTCTGAAGGGTGCAGATTTCAAGAAGCGGGGCACTCTTCTTCCAGCCGCCGACAAAACAAAAGAACTAGAGCGCCGACACGTCTCTAAGAGCTGGGACAAAACTGGCCGCATGACTTCACGTTTTCAAAAAGGGGACGCCGGTTCGGGCGAGCGCGCGACCAACTCCGGCGCGTCGCCCGTCGTCTCGCTCAGTGACGCGCGCCGCGCGGCGGCGGGGCGCGGCGTGTCGTCGGCGGCCCCGCTCGAACAACAGCTCGAAGAGACGCGCGAGCTTTTAGACCGCGGGCTGCCGAGCGTCGCCGAGCCGCGCCTGCGGCAGATCATCACAGTCGCCAAGCGCGACCGCGTTGCGCTGGCGCGTGCGCGCCTGATGCTCTCCTCGGCGTTGGAGATGCGCGGGCGCTACGGCGACGCGCTCGAAGCCGTGCAGATGTACGAGACTTCCGACTCCTCCGACGCGCTCGACGCCGAGACGCTCGCGGCGGTGCGCGTCCAACTCGGACTCTCCCACAACTACACCGGCGACCACCCGAAGGCCATCGCCATCCTCAACGCCGAGCTTCGCGCCGCCACCGAGCGCGGAGGCTCCGACGCGCTGCTCGGCGACATCTACGCGGCGCTCGCGCGCGTCTATCGCTCGATCAACGAATACTCAATCGCGCGCGACCACTCGAACAAGGCGCTCGAATACTTCCGCCGCACGGGCGACTGGCGCGGACTCGCCGAAGGTTACTTCGGCCTCGCGATGGCCGACTCGCACGAAGGGCAGTACGAGCACGCGTTCGAAAACTTCGAGCAGGCCATCGAACTCATCGGCGACCGCCCGGCGGCTCACGTGCTCGGCAGGATTTACAACAACATGGCCGGCGCGTACTGGTTCCTCAAGCGGCCCCACGACGGCATCCGCGCGCTCGAAAAAGCAGTCACCTACTACGAGACGACCGAGCACAAGGACAACGCCGCGACCGGCTTCAACAACCTCGGCATCAACCTCATGCTCATCGGCGAGTGGGATCGCGCGCACGCGGCCTTGAAGCGCGCGCTCGAAATCGCGATGGAGATTGACGAGAACGCCGCGGCGAGTTCGATGATCTTCGACTCGCTCGGCGAGCTTCGGATGTACCGCGGCGAACTCGAAGGCGCGCGCGTCTATCTCGAACGCGCCATCGAGGCCGCCGCGCGCAGCGGCAAGAACTGGTACTCGGCGCAGGCCATGCGAACGACGACGCGCTGCTACATCGCGCTCGGCCTGACCGAACAGGCGCTCGACATGGGCGTGCGCGCGCTCGAACTCGCCGAGAGGATCGGCGACCGTCAGGCCGTCTGCGAGTCGAACCTGCTGCTCGCCGAGGCGCGTCTGCAAAACGGCGAGGCCGAAGCCTGCGCGGCGCTTCTTGAGAAAGTCTCCGAGGAGGTCGCCGACTCGGCGACGGACATCGCGGTCTCCGGCGAGGCCCAGCGCATTTACGGACTGCTCGCGCTCGAACAAAAGGACGCGACGCTCGCGTCGCACCACTTCGGTCGCTGCCTCTCGATCAGCGAGCTGACCGGCGACCGATACCGGACGGCGCGCGCGCACTACCTTCTGGGCCGCGCCCTGGCCGTCGCGCAGCCCGCGC
The DNA here is from genome assembly GCA_035652995.1 of Pyrinomonadaceae bacterium. GTDB lineage: Bacteria > Acidobacteriota > Blastocatellia > Pyrinomonadales > Pyrinomonadaceae > QHXN01. The sequence continues at coordinate 21,116 of DASRCS010000018.1, read as the reverse complement.
GCGCGACGGAACATCTCGGCCTCGCGGCGCACGCCTTCCGCGAACTCGGCGCGAAGCTCGACTTGGAGCGCGCCGAAGAGTTCCTCGAAGATTTCGAGAGCCGCGCGCCCGAAGAGCAACTCTCCGAGCCTCCCGCGCCCGCGCAACTCCTGACGCTCCGGCTCGCCGAGGCCGTCGCCTCGCGCGAGCTGCTCCTGCGCGAACTCGCCGCCGTCATCCAACAGGAGACGCGCGCCCCGCGCGTTCTCATCGCCGAGCGCGACGAAGAAGGGCACACGCGCATCGCCGTCGCGCACGGCTTCACGAACACGGACGCCGCGCAGGCCGCCGCCGGACTCGAACGCGCGACGACCGAAGAGGAGCGCGAGCAGTTCGCCGAGCGCGAGGACGCGCGCCTCATCCAGCTACACCCTTCGAGCGCGCCGCCCGCGACTCTGTTCGTCTCGCCGCGCTCGCTCTGCTCGCTCCCCGGCGGCACGCCCTTAGAGCCGCTGCTGCGCGTCGTCGAACTCGGCATGGACGTGTGCGCGCTGCGGACGCGCGCCCGAACCGGCGGCGACACGCGCGCGCAGGACTCGCTCGCCGGAGCGTCGCTCATGCCCGGCTTCATCCATTCCAGCCCGGCGATGACGCGGCTCGTCGAGGAGGTTCACAAGATTCGCTCGTCCGACGTGACCGTTTTGATCACGGGCGAGTCGGGCACGGGCAAGGAACTCGTCGCGCGCGCGATTCACGCGCTCTCGTCGCGACGCAACAAGGTCTTCGTCCCGTTCAACTGCACCGCGGTTCCGAAAGAACTTTCCGAAGGCTACCTCTTCGGCTACCGCCGCGGCGCGTTCACGGGCGCGGTTCACGACTCGCCCGGCGTCATCCGCACGGCGGCGGGCGGCACGCTCTTCCTCGACGAAGTGGGCGACCTGCCGCTCGACGTTCAGCCGAAGCTTCTGAGGTTTTTGCAGGAGGGCGAGATTCAGCCGCTCGGCGAGCAGCGACCGCAGAAGGTTGACGTGCGCATCATCGCCGCGACGAACACAGACCTCGAAGGCATGGTCGCCGACGGTCGCTTCCGCGAAGACTTGTACTACCGCCTCAACGTCATCCGACTGCGCGTGCCCCCCTTGCGTGAGCGACGCAGCGAGATTCCGACCATCGTCAACTACTACATCAACCACTACTCGGACAAGTTCGGTCGCCGCGACATCACGATCACGCCGCAGACGCTCGACCTCCTGATGGTCTGCGACTGGCCCGGCAACGTCCGCCAACTCACCAACGAGATTCAGCGCATCATCGCGCGCGCGGAGGACGGCGCAGTCATCACGCCCGACCACCTCTCACCCGAACTCCGCCACGCGTACCTCCCTTCGCACGCGAGCGCCGCGCCCGCGCCGCACCTCTCAGGCTCGTCCGGCCTCGGCGCTGCCGCCGCTGCCGACGCGATCTCGCAGGGGCTGACGCTCGCCGACGCGATGGCCGAACTCGAACGGCGCATGATCGCCGAGGCGCTACGCAAGCACAAGGGCAACATCTCTCGCGCGGCGCGCGAACTCGGACTCACGCGCCGCGGCCTCTACCTCAAGCTCGGTCGCCACGACCTCAGCGCCAGCGCCTGAGCGCGCGCGCAGCGCCGGGCGCTGTTCGACGGCTCTTTCCAAATCCTTTCGAGCAAGGGGCAAGCGGGTCCAAGCAGGTCAGTCAGGGCTATACCGCGCGGCGCATCTCGGCAGCCGCGACACCAAAGAACGGAAGGCCACGACGGATGACATTCTTGACTCTTTTGTTCGTCTTAGCGCTCGCGCTCGTCTCCCTCTACATAACGCTTTCAGTCCGCCGCGACTTCAACGTCCGCGAGCGGGCCGAGCGCGAGCAATCGTATCTGAATCAACGCGCGGGCCGGGCGCGCAGGCGGTGACGCACGAGGCCCGCGGCGTCTGAAATTTTCAAATGCGCCTCTGGCTCTCGAAGAACGGCGAAGTCCCTCTGCGCGAACAGCTCGTGCGTCAGATCATGCTCGGCGTCACGAGCGGCGACCTCAAGCCGGGTCGCCGCCTGCCCTCGACGCGCGAGATCGCGCGCCGCTTCCGCGTCCACCCGAACACCGTGAGCGCAGCCTACCGCGACCTCGAACGCGCCGGCTGGCTCGAAGTCCGCAGGGGCAGCGGCGTCTATCCGCGGCGGCTCGGCGACCAACCGGCGGCGACCGACGGCGACTCTTCGCACGCGCTCGACCGGCTCATCTCCGCGTTCCTCGCGCTCGCGCGGGCCGAGGGTCACACGCTCGCCGAAGTTCAGTCACGGCTCAAGCACTGGCTCAGCCTTCAACCGCCCGACCACTTCCTCGTCGTCGAGCCTGACGAGCGCCTGCGCGAAATCCTCGTCGCGGAGATCGAAGAGGCGACTTCGTTCCGCGCGCTCGGCTGCGGCTACGACGTGTACGGCGACGCGTCGCGGCTCGCGGGCGCGGTCGTGGTCGCGCTTTACAGCAAGGCGGACGAGGTGCGGCGCGCGCTGCCCGCAGGCTTCGAGCCGATCTTCCTGCGCGCGCGCTCCGTGCCCGAATCGCTCGCGGGCGAGCGCACTCCGCCGCCCGACGCCCTCGTCTCGGTCGTCTCGCGCTGGCCCGCCTTTCTCGAATGGGCGCGGGTCTTCCTCGTCGCCGCGGGCGTCGGCGCGGACGCGCTCGACCTGCGCGACGCGCGCGAAGAGGGCTGGCGGCGCGGACTGCGTTCGAGCGCCCACGTCATCGCCGACACGCTCACCGCGCGACGACTCCCGGCGGGCGTCGAAGCACGCGTCTATCGAGTCGTCTCGGACTCCTCGCTCGAAGAGTTGCGCGGCTTCGTCGAACAGTTCCTGACGCGCGAACCCGGTGAAGGCAAAAGTTAAAAGGCAAAGGGCAAAAGAAGGATGAAGACCGGCAGCGCGTGTCGCCGCCGTTGACCAGATGCGCCACGAACGCATCGGAGTCGTCCCTCTGCACTTTTACCTTTTGCCTTTTAACTTTTGCCTTTCCACGTCCTGCTCTATCATTGGGCCGCCAACGCCGGCGCGAATCTCCGCGCCCGCTTCGCAGGCAGATTGCAGGAGAGCATATGGCCGAAGACTTGCCCTCGCGACAACTCCTCGAACAACTCGTCGAGCGGCTCGACCATCTTGAGGGTCTGCTTCAGGCGCACACCGCCCGCCTCCACGCGCTTGAGACTCGTCTCGGCATCGAGCCTCTGCTGCCTGCGCGCCGGACGCCTCCGCCGCAGCAAACGCGCGCGGGCGAAAGCTTCGAGACGCGCGCGCCTCAAGCCGTTGCGCCGCCCGCCACGACAAACGAAACGCCCGCCGCGACGCAGCAAGAAACACCGACCGCCACGCCGCCGACTCAACCCTCGTCGCAAGCGCCGCAGCCGCACGAGCAACCGCACGCATGGTCGTTGCCCTCGCAGACGGGCGAAGCCGGAACGCCCGACACGCATTCGTGGATGGCCGAAGCGGAAGCCGCGCGGACACACGCGCCGGAAGAGGCCGCGCGCGAACCGTCGTCAAACGCGGGGGCGACTTCCGCCGCGCGAGACTCCACAGCGCCGAACAACGCCAGCGCCGCGGGAGCGGGCGGAACATCTGCGAGAGCCGCCGCGCCTTCGGCCTCGCGCGCGAACGCGAAGCAGGCGACGAAGCGGCGCGACCTCGAATCGCTCATCGGCGGCGTCTGGTTCCTTTGGGCCGGAATCATCTTCGTCGTGCTCACGGTCGCCTTCTCGCTTAAGCTTGCGATTGACAACAACTGGATCGGCCCCGGCACGCGTGTGGTGATGGGCGGCATCGTCGGCGTCGCCCTGCTCTACACGGGCGAGCGCCTGCGCGGTCGCGGCCTCCGACAGTTCGCGTCCGTCCTTTCGGGCGGCGGCATCCTCGTCCTCTACCTCTCGGACTACGCCGCCTACAACTTCTACAACCTCATCCCGCAGCCGGTCGCGTTCCTCCTGATGGCGGCGATAACCGCAATCGCCGTCGCGCTCGCGGTGCGACTCCACGCGCTCTCCATCGCGATACTCGGACTCGTCGGCGGATTCCTGACGCCCCTGCTTCTCTCGACGGGGCACGACAACGAGGTCGCGCTCTTCACATACGTCGCGCTGCTCGACGCGGGCGTGCTGGCCGTCGCCTACTTCAAGCGCTGGCGCAGCCTCGACTTTCTTTCTTTCGCCGGCACCGTCCTGATGGTCTTGGGCTGGTCACTCACGTACTGGTCGAACGAAAAGCTCTGGACGACCTTCGCGTTCCTCACCGTCTTCTTCGTCCTCTACTCGCTGCTCGCGGTCTTCCACAACACGCTCGCGCATCGAGCCTCGCGCTGGTTCGACGTGTCGCTCGCCTACTCGAACGCATCCTTCTACTTCGGCCTCAGCTATCTTCTGCTTCTCGACGCGGGATACGACCACACGTCGCCCGCGTCGCAGGCGCTGCTCGTCGCGGTCTTCTTCGCGTGCCTCTTCTACACGGTCTGGCGCTGGAACCCGGAAGACCGCCTGCTCAGGTACAGCTACGTCGCCGCCGCCGCGACCTTCCTGACGATGGCGCTCGCCATCGAGTTCGAGCTGCACTGGGTGACGATGGCTTGGGCGGTCGAGGCCCTGATGCTGACGTGGGTGGGCCTTCGTTCGGGCGAGCGAGCGCCGCGCCACGCCGCGCTCGCGGTCTTCTGCGCCGCGCTCGTCCACTGGTTCGCGTGGGACTTGCGCGAGTTCGCATACGGCGTTGACCCTTCGTTCGTGCCGCTCTTGAACCGGCGCGCGCTCTCGTGCGCCGTCCTCGTCGGCTCGATGGCGTGCGCGGGCTTTCTCTACCGCCGCCACGGCGAACTCGAAGAGGGCGAGCGCAACACGATCAAGGCGTTCTTCGCGCTCGCCGGCAACGGACTCGCGCTCGCGCTCCTCTCGCTCGACGCGAACGACTACTTCAACTCGCGCCTGCCGTTCGCGGGCGCGGGTGTCGCACAGCGCGCGAGCGTCGAGGAGTCGAGACAGTTTTCTCTCACCGCCGTGTGGGTCATCTACGCGGCGACGATGTTCGCGCTCGGAGTCGTCCGGCGGTTCACGGTTCTGCGCTGGGTCGCGCTGCTGCTGCTCGCGGCGGCGACGGTCAAGGTCGTCTCGTTCGACACGAAGTTCTACGACGCCGCGTGGCACACTCCCGTCGCGAACCAGACCTTCGTCGCCTACGCGCTGCTGGTCGCGGCGCTCGCCTTCTGCGCGCGGCTCTACTGGCGCGAAGGCGCGGCGGACGAAGAGGAGCGCAGCGTCATGCTGCCCGCGCTTCTCATCGCGGCAAGCGCGCTCGCGCTCGCGGCCCTGAGCATCGAGTCGGTCGGCTACTTCGACCGCCTCGCGGCAGCCGCGGCGCAGTCCGGCTCGGATGTCTTCGGGCCGCTCGGCGAGGGCAAGACGTTCACGCTGGCCGTCGTCTGGACTCTCTACGGCGCGTGCGCGTTTCTGTACGGCATCTGGCGCGGCGGGCGCGGGTGGCGTTGGGGCGGCCTGTTCGTGTTGGCGGCGTCGGCGGCGATGGTCCTGTCGAATTTGATTTACTACGAAGCCGCGTGGCACACGCCCGTCTTCAACAAGACGCTCGCGGCCTTCGCGATTTACGTCGTGGCGCTCTGGCTCGTCGTGCGCTCTTACGCGCGTGCGGGCGCGGCCTTCGAGGAAGGTTCGTTCGTGCGCCCCGCCGCTACCGTCGTCGCAAACATCCTCGCGCTCGTCGTGCTGAGCGCCGAGTCCGTCGGCTTCTTCGACGCGCGCAGGGCCGCGGTCGCCGACGCCGTGCGGCTGCGCGACACGGAGCTTGCGAAACAGTTGTCGCTCTCGGTCGTCTGGGCCGTTTACGGCGCGTGCCTGCTCGCCGTGGGGAGCGTGCGCCGCGTGCGCCTGCTCCGGCTGATGGCGCTCGCGCTGCTCTCGCTGACGACGCTCAAAGTCTTCTTCTGGGACTTGTCCTCGCTCGCCAGCGGCTACCGCATCATCTCCTTCATCGTCCTCGGCGTGATCCTCCTCGTCATCTCCTACCTCTACCAGAAGAGCCAGCACCGCGCTTCGGAAGACGAGCCGACGACGCCCGCGCCGGACACGACGGAGGCCGCCGGGTAAGCTTTAGGGCGTAGCAGCGCGTGATTAGAACATAACGCGGGCGGGTTATGGCGTAACATGGCGAGATAACGTCATAACACGATGAGATTAGGGCGTAACACGACGAGATTACGTCGTAACGCAGGGTGGTTACGGCGTAATCTCAGGTGAGCATGGCGTAATCTCGTTTGGTTAGAACGTAATCTTGTTTGATTACGTCGTAATTTCGTTTGGTTAAAGCGTAATCTCGTTTGGTTATGACGTAATCTTGTTTGGTTAAAGCATAAATTATCAATTGCCACGAGCTAAAGCTCGTGGCAATTGATAAAGCAAATGTCAACGGAACCTAAAGCTCAACCGCCGCAGTTAGCGAAAGGCTTTGTGCCTGCTTCAGCAGGCAATGCGGGCAGGATGCCCGCGCTCCCGGCATAGGGAGTTGGGTTCTTGAAATTCAGTCGGCGAGAGCCTTCGCCCGGCGTGCGCGCGCGACCTCTTCGTCCATGCGCCCGGCGAGCATGAGCGCGAACATCTTGTAATCGCCCATGAGCGACCAGAGCGGGTGCTTGAAGGTCGCCGGTCGGTTGTGCTCGACGAAGAAGTGCGCGACCCACGCGGGGCCGTAGCCAGCCGCCAAGACGAGCGGGAGCCAGCGCCAGCGCCCCGTCGCGAGCAGCCCGGCGAGAAGCGTCGCGCTCGCGACCGTGCCCGCCGCGTGCAGCGCGCGCGTCAAAGGCTCGCCGTGCTCGCGCACGTAGAAGGGCCAGAACTCCTCAAACGATTTCATCTCGTCTTCGCTCATCGCGTCCTCCTGAAATGAGAGGCGGTCTGCCCTCATTTCATCATTCCGCATTCATCATTCGTCACTCTGCCTGAACAGGCGGCTGTAGTCGTCGGCGCTCGCGGGCGGGACGCGGGCGAGTTGGAGATTCTCCTCGACGTGCGCGCGGTCGCTCATGCCGACGAGCGCGGTCGTGACGCCGGGCGTCGAGCGCGTGAACTGGATTGCGGTCTGCGCGTCGGTCGAGAGCGAGCCGAGCGGTTCGCGTATGTGTTCGGGCAAGTCGGCGGCGACCTTGCCTTGAAGAATCGAGGCGCTGGCGACGACCGTCACGCCGAGCGCCTTCGCCGCTTCGAGCAGCGAGACGTGCGCGCCCTGAAAGGTCTGGTTGTCGGAGACGAGCGCTTCGGGCATCGCGAGGTTGACGGGGAGTTGGACGAAGCGGAAGCCGTGATCGTCTCCGCCCGCCTCGCGCGCAAGCTCGAACATCCGTTCGAGCGAGTGATGGCCGCGCGAGTTCTCCGCGACACGAAAGCCGTTCCACGTCGCGACGCCGTAGAACTTGATTCGGCCTTCGGCGCGCTCGCGCTCCAACTGCTCGAACGCCGCGCGCAGTCGTTTCTCAAACTCTTCGCGCGGGACGGACGGGAGTTGCGATTCGGGGTTGTGGACGTAGTAAACGTCAACCGTCTCGACGTTCATGTTGCGGAGCGACTGCGCGAGCTGGTGCGCGAGGTAGCGCGGCGTCATGCAGTGGCTCCCGCCGACGATGTCGGAAAAGTCGGCGACGCCCGTGCGGACGAACGTCTCCTCGACGTATGCGCGCATGGCCGCCTGGCTCGCGGGCCGGTGCGTGTCGAAAGGCAGGTAGCCGCCCTTCGTGCAGACGACGATCTCCGCGCGCGCGAGGCCGCGCTCGGAGAGACGCCGGAGCGCTTCGCCGACCGAGCGCTCGCTGCGCTGGAAACGGTAGTTGGCCGCGGTGTCAACGACGTTCGCGCCGAGTTCGACCGCGAGCGCGACGGCGTCGGCGTAAGCGCGGTCGGTCTCTTCGTCCGCGCCGCCGAGGTAAGTGCCGACGCCGACCGAAGAGAGCCAGAGGTTCTGCTCGAACCGGAAGTGGCCTTCGGCTGCGACTCCGGCGAAACGCTCGCGGTAGCGCGCCGTCCCCTCGCTCGTTGCGAAGCCTTGCAGACTCATCGTTGACTTCTCCTCATCGCCTGAAAATTTCGCGCGCAGTTTAGCACAGCGCGGGCGGAAGTTTGGACGCTTCTGTTCGGCGGAGGCTGTGTGATAGGGTTAGTGGCAAACGATGAGCAGGCACGAGAACGACAGTGAGCGCGGCACGACGCTCGACCTTGCGCCCGAAGAGTTGCGCGCGCTGGCCGGCGTCTTTCAGGAGTTGGCGCTCGACTACGTCGAGTCGTCCGGCGCGCTCCCCGTCTTCCCCGACACTTCGGCGGAGGCGGTCGCCGAACTCTTCCGCGCTTCCCTCCCCGAAGAGGGCGTGAGCCTCGGCGACATCGCGCACGGCTGCCGCAAGATCATTCGGCAGAGCCGACAGAACGGCCACCCGCGCATGTTCGGCTACGTCGCCTCGCCCGCGTCGCCGGTCGGCGCTTTCGCGTCGCTGCTCGCCGCAACGCTCAACTCGAATGTGACTTCGTGGCGCTCCGCTCCCGCCGCGACCGAGGTCGAGCGGACGGTCGTCGGCTGGCTCGCCGAGATGATCGGCTTCGCCGGCGCGGACAAGAATCAGGCAAGCGGCGGACTCCTGACGAGCGGCGGCTCGATGGCGAACCTCAACGCACTCTTCGTCGCGCACCGCACGAAGGCGCGCGAGTTCGCACACAGTGACTCAAGCAACACTGAAGGCACTCCGCGCGATGGCGCGAGCCAGGACTCACACGACGCTTCGCGCGAAGGACTCTGGAACGCGGGCGCTCCGATGACCATCTACGCGTCCGATCAGATTCACCTGTCCGTGCCGAAGGCCGCCGACATCCTCGGCATCGGGCGCGGGCAAGTTCGCGTCGTCCCTTCGGAAGAGGACTTCCGCGTTGACGTGCGCGCGCTGCGCGAATCAATCGAAGCGGACAGTCGCGCGGGACTCCGACCCTTCTGCGTCGTCGCGAGCGCGGGCACGGTCTCGACCGGCGCGGTTGACCCGCTCGCCGAAGTCGCGCGAGTCGCGCGCGAGCGCTCGCTCTGGCTCCACGTTGACGGGGCTTACGGCGCGCTCGCCGCGTCCGCACCGGGCAAGCGCAAATTCTTCGCCGGACTCGAAGAGGCCGACTCGGTCTCGCTCGACCCGCACAAGTGGCTCTACACGCCGCTCGGCTGCGGCTGTCTTCTCTTCCGCGATTCCGGCCTCGCGCGCGCACCGTTCGCGGGGACGGAAGAAGGCTACATCAAAGTCTTCGAGCGGGAAGAGGACGAGGCTTTCGCCTTCTGGGATTACGGCACGGAGCTTTCGCGACCGTTCCGCGCGCTGAAGGTCTGGGCGGCGCTTCTGTACTACGGCGCGCGCCGCCTGAGCGCTTCGATTGAAGAGGACTGCGCGCTCGCCGAGCTCATGGCCGAGCGCGTCCGCGCCTCCGAAGAGTTCGAGTTGCTCGCGCCCGTCACGCTCGGCATCTGCTGCTTCCGCTACTTGCCGACGAGCGCGCGCCGCGAACTCGAAGGGGCCGCGGGCGAAGACGAGCGCGGGCGCGTCAACGCACGGCTCGACGAGTTGAACGCGCGCGTCATGCACTGCGTGCAGCGCGGCGGCGTGGCCTACGTGTCGAACGCGATGCTCCGTGGCCGCTTCGCGCTCCGCGCCTCGATCACGAACTTCCGCACGACGCGCCGCGACATCGAGATCACGCTCGACGCCGTCCGCCGCGCCGCGCGCGAAATCGAGAAGGAGTAATTCGGACAGGTTCATGGCGGCATTGTTGGAAGTGACAAGGGGTGAGTTCGAGCGCGAGTTGCGGGTGGCGACGGAGCTTGCGGTGCGCGCGGGCGAGGCGGCGCTGAAGTTCTACGGCGGGCCGCTGCGGGTCGAGCACAAAGAGGAGTTCGACGAACCCGTCACGCAGGCCGACCGCGCTGTCAACGAGTTGATTGTGCGTCGCCTCGGCGAAGAGTTCCCAGACGACGGCATACTCGCCGAAGAGTCTGTTGACACGATGCGACGGCTCGGTCGCGAGCGCGTCTGGATGGTTGACCCGCTCGACGGCACGAAGGGATTTATCGCGGGCACGGGCGACTTCGCCGTGCAGATCGGGCTGGCCGCCGCGGGCCAAAGCGTTCTCGGCGTGCTCTACGCGCCCGCGACCGACGTGCTCTACTGGGCCGCGCGCGGACACGGCTCCTGGGTCTTGCGCCCGACCTCGGAGGCCGGAAAGTCTATGAAGGCCGAGCGGCTTCACGTCACAAGCGAGACGAACCTCGCGCGGATGCGCCTCGCCGAGAGCCGCTCGCACCGAGGCCCGCGCATGGACTCAATCGTGCGCGCGCTCGGCGTGCGCGCCGAGGTCAAGAGTCATTCGGTCGGGATTAAAGTCGGGCTGCTCGTCGAGCGACAGTGCGACCTCTACATCCACGTCTCGCCGAAGACGAAGCAGTGGGACACGTGCGCGCCCGAAGCGGTCTTGACGGAAGCCGGAGGCCGCATGACGGACTTGTGGGGCGAGCCGCTTCGCTACAACACGCCCGACGTTCTCAACCGCAACGGCATCGTCGCCTCGAACGGCGCGGCGCACGCCCTCGTAGTCGGGAGCATACGCCCGCTCCTCGCCGAGTTCGGTCGCGTGCGCGTCTGACGATTCAAAACAGGTTCTTGTTCGCGAGTTCTTAAAACCATTCGGAAGGATGAAGGAGAAGATATGCTCAGAAAAGGTTCGGCGGTTTGGCAGGGCGGTTTGCGGGACGGCCAGGGCAAGGTCTCGACCGAGAGCGGCGTGCTCTCGGACACGCAATACTCTTTCGCGACGCGCTTCGAGGACGGCAAGGGCACGAACCCCGAAGAGCTGATCGCGGCGGCGCACGCCGGCTGCTTCTCGATGGCGCTGTCGAAGCAGCTCGAAGACGCAGGCATGAAGGCCGAAGAGATCAGGACGACCGCCGCGGTTCGTCTTGAGAAGACCGACGCCGGCTTCACGATCACGAAAATTCACCTCGACGTTTCGGCGCGCATCCCCGGCGGCGACCAGACGAAGTTTGAGACGGCGGCGAACAACGCGAAGGCGGGCTGCCCCGTCTCGCGAGTGCTCAACGCCGAGATCACGATGGACGCGCGGCTCGAAAGCTGAAACGGCGGAGGAGTTCATGACCGACGGCAAGCGTCAGAGAGTCTCAAGCGGCTCGCCATACGAGTCGGTCATCGGACTCTCGCGCGCGGTTCGCGCCGGAGGCGTCGTGACGGTCGCGGGCACAGCGCCGCTCGACTCCGACGGTCGCACGTCCGCGCACGGAGACGCGGCGGCGCAGGCGCGACGCTGCTTCGAGATCGTCGCGCGAGCGCTCGAAGACTTGGGCGCGAGCACGGCGGACGTTGTCCGCACGCGCGTCATGCTCACGCGCATCGAGGACTGGGAGCGGGTCGCGCGCGTCCACGGCGAATTTTTCGGCGACGCACGCCCCGCCTGCACCTTCGTTCAGGTCGTCAGATTCATTGACCCGGACTGGCTCGTCGAGGTCGAAGCCGACGCGATCTTAAAAGACTGATTGCGGAATTCGGATTGCGGAATGTGGATTGGAGAAGTGCGAGAGCCACGCTGTCTTAACCCGGCCCCTCTGCGCCTTCGCCTGAAATAGATTCTCATAAAGGAGCAAAGGAGTTAAGATCAATCCGCAATCCGAATTCCGCAATCGCCATGCCCTCCCTGAATCTCAGAACCAAGCTGTTGCTCGTCTTCGTCGCGCTGGCGCTCCTGCCGCTCGCGGCGATTGTCGTCGTCGGCTACCGTTCGAGCGTGGGCGCGGTCGAGGGGCTGGTGCGCGCGGAGGCGGAGGAGCGTGCGTCGCACGCGGCGAGGCGAATCGGGCGAGCGCTCGACGCGCAGGACGCGCGCCTGCTCGAACTCTCCGGCACAAACTCACTCCGCGAGTACGTCCGTCAAAATCAAGTGTCGTCCGGCGGCGTGAGCGCAACAGGCGGCGCGGCAGCGACGAACAACGGCCCGGCGAGTGACAAGTCGCCGGACGTGCCCGACGCCGTGCGCGAGCAGTTCGGCGCGTACTTCAAGAACAACCGCGACATTCTCGAAGCCGTCACCTGCCTCGACTTCACGGGGCGACCGCTCTTCCGCGTGAAGCGGGAGACGAGCGCGGGCGGCGACGTGAACTTTCAGACGGCGAATTTTAATAACGGCGAGGTTCGCTACGACGCGCGCGTGTGGGGACTTCAGAACGCGCAGGCGCTGCGCTCGCCCGTCGCCGAAGAGTCTTACGGCGCGGCGCTCCGCATCACCGTCCCCGTCGTTGACGACAAGGCGGCTGACCCGACCCGGCCCGTCGCCGCCGTCGTCGCCGAAGTCAGGCTCGGCGACGTTATCAAAAGGGACGACGAAGCGAACGCGAGTGAAGCCGCGAGCGTCGCCCGCGACAAAACAACTGCGACTGACGCGCGCGGCCAGACCGCCGCGGCGACGCGGCCAGACCGCACGGTCGTCGTCGCGCTCGACAACGCGAGCGGCACGGTCGTCTATCACACGAACGGCGCGGCGAACCGCGTGGCGTCGGACGCGATGCCGTACTTCGCGGGCGTCGCGGCGCGGATGCGTTCGGGCGCGGAAGGCTCCGACTTCTACGACGCGCCGGACGGCGACCGCCGGCTCGCGGCCTTTCGACAGGTCGGGCCGTTGAACCTTTCGCTCGCGGCTTCGGAAGACTACACGGCTGCGGTCGCGCCCGCGCGACGCGACTTCATCATCATCTCAGCCGTCGCGCTCGTCGCGTGCGTCGCCGCGGTGGCGTTGCTCCTCATCATCGCGCGGCAGGAGTCGCTCGCCGTCGGGCGGGTGGCGCGCGGCGCGTCGGCCATCGCCGCGGGCAACCTCGAACAGCGCATCAGCGTCAGCGCGAGCGGCGAGGCGCGCGACCTCGCCGACAGCTTCAACGCGATGAGCGACCGCCTGCGCGAGTTGATCGCGCGCGAGGCCGAGACGCGGCAGTTCGAGTCGTTCCTCAGAATCTCGGCGATGGTCTCGCACGATTTGAAGAACGCCATCGCCGGACTCTCGATGCTCGTCTCGAACATGGAGAAGCAGTTTCACCGCGAGGAGTTCCGCGCCGACGCCATCGAGTCGCTGCGCGACGCGACCGAGAAGCTGAAGCGCACGGTCGCGCGCCTGAGCGAGCCTGCGAAGACCTTGAGCGGCGAGTTCCGTTTGAACGCGCGCCCGACCGACCTCGTGCCGCTCGTCCGCCGCGTGCTCGCTACGAACGCCGAGCCTTCGCGACCGCTCTACGACATCGAGGCGAATCTTCCCGACCAACTCGTCGCGACGTTCGAGCCTGAGAGAATCGAGAACGTCGTCGAGAACCTCGTCATCAACGCGCTCGAAGCGATGGGCGCGAAAGGCGGCAGGCTGACGGTCGAGGCCGGGCAACTCGGAGACGACTACGTCTTCGTCAGCGTCGCCGACACGGGCGCGGGGATGAGCGATGAGTTTATGAAGACGCGTCTGTTCCGCCCCTTCTCGACGACGAAGAACAAGGGCATCGGACTCGGCCTCTTCACCTGCCGCGAGATCGTCGAGGCGCACGGCGGGCGGCTCGAAGTCGAATCCGAAGTCGGCGTTGGCACGCGCTTCCGCGCCGTGCTACCATCCCGCCTGTTCAAGTCGGGCGAGCGGCGCGCGCAGCCGTAGAAGGCGGCGGCTGACGCAAACGGAAGTTGAGACTCGCCCGTCCGGTTGATCCCTTAAGATTTCCCGACAGAAAAATTTGCCGACCGACTTTCGCGCGACTCTTCGCGCCGGGAGCGCGGGCATCCCGCCCGCATTGAGCGCGAGAGCGCGAATAAGTCTTACTAAAGATGATGCGTTGAAGGGTAGCGAGACTCTGTGCCTGCCGAAGCAGGCAATGCGGGCCGCGATGCCCGCGCTCCCGGCGAATGAGGGTCGGACTTTCATCGAAGCATGACCGAACAGGCGGACAAGAAGACGACGGTGCTCGTGGTTGACGACGACCGCCTGCTGCGCCGTCAACTCCACTGGGCGCTCGTCGAGCGCCACCGCGTGCTCGAAGCCGAGACGCGCGCCGAGGCGGTCGAACTTCTCAGGCGCGAGCGCGTTGACGTTTGCATCTGCGACCTGCACCTCCCGCCAGACCTCGAAGGCATGGAGGAAGGACTCGCCGTCGTCGAGGCCGCGCGCTCCGAGCGGCCCGCGATTCCCGTCGTCGTCATCACGGGCAGCGACAACAAGCAGGCCGCGCTCGAAGCCGTCCGCCGCGGCGCATACGGTTTCTTCGAGAAGCCTTTCGACGAGGAAGAAGTCTCGCACATCGTCGCGCAGGCGGCGCGCGTCCGCCGGCTCGAAACGGAAGTGCTGCGCCTGCGCTCGGAGCTGACGATGTTCCGCGGGTTCGGTCGCTGCGTCGGCGCGAGCGCGGCGCTCGAACGCGTCCTGAAGCAGGCGCGCGCCGTCGCCGACACGAACGCGACGGTGCTCATCTCCGGCGAGAACGGGACGGGCAAGGAGGTCTTCGCCCGCGCGCTTCACGAGGAGAGCGCGCGTCGCGACGAGGCCTTCGTCGCCGTCAGTTGCGCGGCGCTGCCGGAATCGCTCATCGAGTCGGAGCTATTCGGCCACGAGAAGGGCGCGTTCACCGGCGCGGCGCAGGCGCGCAAGGGCCGCTTCGAGCTGGCCGACGGCGGCACGCTCTTCCTCGACGAGATCGGCGAGTTGACTCCCGCCGTGCAGGTCAAGCTCCTGCGCGTGCTTCAGGAGCGAACCTTCGAGCGCGTCGGCGGAAGCCGACCCGTCGAAGTTGACATCAGGCTCATCGCCGCCTCGAACCGCGACCTCGAACAGGAGGTCGAGCGCGGCGGCTTCCGCCGAGACCTCTTCTACCGCCTCAACGTCGTGCCGCTGCAACTGCCGCCGCTGCGCGCGCGCCGCGAAGACATCCCCTTCCTCGCCGCCCACTTCGCCGCGAAGGCCGCCGAGAAGTACGACCGCCCCGTTCCCGAACTCGACGCCGCGCTCCTCGAAGCGTTGCAGGAGTACGACTGGCCCGGCAACGTCCGCGAGCTTGAAAATCTCATCGAGCGGCTCGTGGTGCTGACGCGCGAGCCGCGTCTCGGAGTCGAGTTCCTGCCGGAGAAGATGCAGCGCGCGCTGCCCGCGGACGCGGCGCAGGCGAGCGACGCGGCTGACGAGACGACGCTCGAAGGCGCGACGCTCGCGCTCCGCCGCCGCATGGTCGTCTCCGCGCTTCAGGCCGAGGGCGGCAACCGCGCCGCCGCCGCGCGCCGCCTCGCCATCAGCCGCTCCTACCTCCACCGCCTCATCACCGAACTCGACATCACCGGCGTCTGAACAGGTTTTGGATTTTAGATTTTAGATTTTGGATTAGGCGTGTGGCGAGAGTCGCGCCTTCCGAATCAGTCGCCGAGTCTCGGCGTCGCACCAATCCAAAATCTAAAATCCAAAATCTAAAATCCTTTGGCTCTGTTCACACTTGTTCACACCCGCCCGGTTTGACTTGTCCACTTCAGTGAACACTTCACGTCCTTGCAAAAAATCTTGATCGCATATTTCGCGTGAATTCACGTCCGCCGCTGCGCGTGCGCGCTGGCACGCGCGTTGCGACGTGGTGAGCGCGGAAGGTCTTGATCCCGTGGCATCCGCCGGAAGGGCTTGATGCGTAGATGAAGATTTCGGGCGCGGACAGCGCGATTCTGGTCGGGGACGTGGAAGATGACGATGACGAAGCCGAAGGTCCTGATTGTTGACGACGACGTGGCGATCACGCGGCAACTCTTCTGGACCTTGTGCGACGATTTCGAGGTGATGACGGCGAACGACCTCTCGTCGGCGATCCGGCGCGCGACCATCTACGAGCCGGACACGGTCGTGCTCGACCTTCACCTTCCGCCGACGCTCGACGCGCCCGACGCGGGGCTTCGCGTGCTCGACTACGTCAAGCGCCACCTGCCCACGTCGAAGGTCTTCGTCGCCAGTTCCGACCCGTCAATCGAGATACGGAAGAACTGCATCAGGCGCGGCGCGGACGACTTCTTCGACAAGCCGCTGGATGTCGAGCGGCTGCTCTCGACCGTCAGGCGGACGGCGCTCGCACGCCGGCTGGCGGCGGCATGAATTCTTAAACGGGTTTCACCCCGGCGCGCGACCTCGCGGTCGCGGCACTTGAAAGTAGGAGGCGTGGCTTTAATACGGTCGCACCACCGCGCGCCTGTTTGCTCTTTGATTTTTCGATTCGGCCCTCGCCTACCCCAATTCGAGTGGCCGTGCCGGCGGGCGCGCGTTTGGGCATCCCTTCTGCCTTGCACGCCCGTCAAAGCCCCCGTCTCCAAATAGACACCTGCCCGTGTCGCGGGGGCTTTATTTTTTGAGCAGAGGCCAGAGGTTAGAGGTCAGAGGTCAGTGAAAGCAGTTTGCCTTCACTGACCTCTGACCTCTAACCTCTGGCCTCTGCTTTGTCGTATAATGTGTAAAAGATTGAGCGACTTTTTAGAGCTTTCGTTTAGCCAATTTTAATAAGTCAAGACGGTAAGAGATGATCAAATTTTTGCACCTCTCGGACGTGCACCTCGGCTGCCGCCGCTACAACCTCGACGAGCGCACAAAGGACTTCTTCCGAAGCTGGCACGACGTGATCGAGCGCCACGCGCTGCCGAACTCGGTTGACTTCGTCCTCATCGCGGGCGACTTCTTCGACCGCCGCAACATTGACCCGCAGACGATGAACCACGCGCTCGCGGGTCTTCAACTTCTGAAGGACGCCGGCATCCCCGTCGTCGCTATCGAGGGCAACCACGACCGGCGCGACGCCGTCTCCGACTACAGTTGGATGCGCTCGTTCTCGCAGGCGGGCTTCTTCTATCTTTTGGAACCCGCTTCCTACGAAGAGGGGCGCGTCGAACTCTCGGCGTGGGACGAAGAGACGCGCCGCGGCTCGTACATTGACATCAAGGGCGCGCGCATCTTCGGCTCGCACTGGTACGGCACTTCGGCCAACTCCGCGATGACGCTTCTGTCGGACGCGCTCCGCGACACGCGCGACGAAAAGCTTTTCAACGTCCTGCTGCTTCACACGGACGTTGAGGGCCAGCTTAACCGTCCGATCCCTGCGCTCTCGGTCGAGAAACTGAAGGAGCTTCGCGCGCTGGTTGACTACGTCGCGCTCGGCCACACGCACAAGCGCTTCGAGCTTGACGGCTGGGCCTTCAACCCCGGCTCGCTCGAAGCCTGCTCGATTGACGAGTACCGCGAGGAGCGCGGCCTCTACCTCGTCGAGGTTGGCGACGACAAAAAGGTCAGCGCCAGATTCGTCAACGACTACGTGCAACGACCGTTTCAACGCCTGACCTTCGACGTGTCCGGCGCGGAAGACCCCGAAGTCGTCCACGCCGGAGTGTTGGAGACGGTCAGGCGCGAGGCGCGCGCGCACGACGCCGACTCCGACCGACCTGCGCCGATCATCGAGATCAACCTGCGCGGCCACCTCGGCTTCAAGAATTCTCTGCTGAACCTTCGGCGGATGCGCGAGGAGGCGATTGCGGAGACGGGCGCGCTCCACGTGATGCTGAAGAACCAAAGCGTCCCCGTGGAGTACGCCGTCGCCGCCGGACTCGACGCCGACACTTCGCGCAAGGAGCGCGAGCGCCGCATCATCGCCGACCTGATCGCGCGCGACAACCGCTTCCGCGACCGCGCCGACGAGATGGCCGCGCTCGTCCTCGACGCCAAAGAGTTCGCGCTCGGCGACCGCCCGCCCGAAGAGATACTCGAACTCATCGAGAAGAAACTGAGCGCACGACCCGAAGGCGCGCGCGACTCGGCGACCGAGCAGGAAGCCGCGCCCTCGTCCGCCGCGCTCGGCGCGCTCGAACGGAACGCGCAGCAGGCCGTCGGCGGTCAGCTTTCGGCGGCGAGCAACGACTAAGAGCGTTCATCGAATACATGAATCCACGAAGTCACACGGAGCGCCGCGAATTTTATTCTTCTTCCCTTCGTGGTGTTTCGTGTGACTTCAACGCATTTAGCTGAGAGCCGACTGCCGACCGCTGCCAGCTATCATGTCAGAAGCCCTCGACAAAGTGCGCGGCGTGCGGGAACTGCCTTTGTTCCCTCTGCCGCTGGTTCTCTTCCCCGGCGTGCCGCTGCCGCTCCACATCTTCGAGGAGCGCTACCGGCGGCTGCTCGCCGACGTGCGCGTCACGAACAACCTGTTCGGCCTCTCCTACTTCGACCAGAGCGCGGGCGCGGACGAGCGCCCGGCGGTCGGGAGCATCGGCTGCGCGACCGAGGTCGTCGAGGTTCAGCCTTTGCCCGACGGTCGCTTGAACATTTTAACGATGGGTGTGGCGCGCTACCGTGTCGAAGGATTCGTCGAGCGCGGCGACCCGTACCACGTCGCGCGCGTCGAGTTCTTCGAGGACGACGAGGCCGAGGACGCGCAGGTTCTCGAAAAGCGCGCGGCGGAAGTGACCGAGATGTTCATGCGGATCGCGCGCGCCATGCGCTCGATCAACGACGAGCGCAGCACTCTGCCCGAACTCCCGCAGGACGAGCCGGAGCGCTTGTCGTTCCTCGTCGCGGCGGTCATCGAGATGGACGCCGAGGCGAAGCAGCAGCTACTCGAACTGCGCTCGACCTCGGAGCGGCTGCGCCGCCTCTACACGCTTCTGTCGCAGGCCGTCGGCGCATACGAGTCGCGCGCGCGCACCCACGAACTCGCGCGCGGCAACGGCCACGCCGGTCGTAAACTCGACCTCGACGAATGACGCGCGGCGAAGCATGAGACCGGACGAAGACTTGAAACGAGCCGGAACAGACGAAGAAGCGGAAGGGCGTGTGAGCGTGCGCGTCCTTTTCTTCGGCGCGGCGCGCGAGGCCGCGACCGACGAAGCCACGTTCACGTTCTCACGCGGGACGACGGCGCGCGAAGCTTTTGAGCGTCTGCTCGAAGAGTACCCCGATCTGTGCCGCTTCCGCTCTTCGCTCCTCGTCGCCGTCAATCAGGAGTACGCGCGCGACCTCGAAGGCGAACTCAGAGACGGAGACGAGTTGGCCGTCTTCCCGCCCGTCAGCGGCGGCGCGGAGGAAGCGACAGACGAAGCCGCTTCGGGCGCGCAGGATTTTTTTGAACTCACCACCGAGCCGATTGACGTGGGCGCGGTCGCGCGTCGCGTCGTTCCCCGCCGCTGCGGCGCGACCGTCACGCTCGACGGCTACGCGCGCGAGTGGACGCGCGGTCGCCGCACGCTCTACCTCATCTACGAAGCATACCCCTCGATGGCGCTCGCCGAGATGCGACGGCTCGGCGCGGAGGCGCACCGCCGTTTCGACATCGAGCACGTCGGCATCGTCCACCGCACGGGCCGCACCGACATCGGCGAGACCTCGGTCGTCATCGCGGTCAGCGCCCCGCACCGCCGCGCCGCCTTTGAAGCCTGCGAGTGGGCGATACGCGAACTCAAGCGCACCGTCCCCGTCTGGAAGAAAGAGTTTTTCGAGGACGGCTCGGTCTGGGTCGAAGGCGAAGGCGCACCCGACCAATCACGTGACACGACGAACTAAGCCTGTCGGCTACGGCTGCGGCATGAGCGCCCTCCGAGAGATGGTTGAGGCCAGTCCGCTCATGCGGTAGTCAGGCGTCGCAGGAGTGTTGATTATGAGTGAAGATGCCGACATCGTGTACAGGTTAAATAGTCAAGATGAATTCATCTACCTTAATGAGGGGTGGGTTAATTTTGCTGTCGCGAATGACGCTTCCGGCCTGCTCCCCGAGCGTGTCCTGGGCCGCCCCTTGTGGGATTTCATTACGGATCAAACTACCAAGCAAATGTACCGGGAGATTCTTGACCGAGTCCACGCCGGACGGCCCATGAGATTCAACTTCCGCTGTGATGCCCCTGAGTATCGGCGTCACATGGAGATGACTATCGCGAGACGCGACGGCGGTGAGTTACAGTTTGAAACCAGAATCGTGCGAGAGGAGGAGCGCAGGCGGCAGCAGTTGCTTGACTGGCGCGCGCCGCGAGCAGGCGGCCTGTTACGCATCTGTGGGTGGTGCAAGCGTGTGGATGTCGGGGAGGGGAGATGGGGAGAGGTTGAGGAGGCCGTCACGGCCCTCCGCCTGTTTGAGCGTCCGTCTCTCCCGATGCTGACGCACGGGATGTGCGAGCCATGTTTTAAGACTATGTCCGAGAAGCTCGCCGAGCGGCAGACGCGCGCCTGACAACTCGTTCCAGCCGACACTCGCCAGCGAGTCGCTCATCAACCTTATGTCCTGTGATGTGGTTTGTGGTCATGGTCGGGCGGCGGGTTCGAGCGTTAAACCCGACTTGAGCAAAACATAATGCGATTGATTTAGTTCTCGCCGACGTAAATGCGGCGGGTGTACTCGCGAACCATGCGGTCGCTGTTGAAGGCGGTCGCGAGCGTCTGGATGGCGTGGCGCGTCATGGCGACCCAGCCGCGCGGGACGCCCGCGCCGTCGCGTTCGTAGAAGGTCGGCACGACTTCGGTTTCGAGCGTGCGGTAGAGCGACTCGGCGTCGAGTCGGTCGGCATCTTCGGTCGTTTCGCTGACCGTCTCGTCGCCGATGGCCCAGCCGTTCCGCCCGTCGTAGCCTTCGAGCCACCAGCCGTCCAAGACAGACAGGTTCAGCCCGCCGTTCATCGCGACCTTCTCGCCGCTCGTGCCCGAGGCTTCGAGCGGGCGGCGCGGGACGTTCATCCACACGTCAACCGACTGCACGAGCTGCCGCGCGATCTCCTGGTCGTAGTCCTGAAGGAAGACCGCGCGCTGCATGATGTCCGGGTTAAGCTCCCACAGCGCCATCTGCTGAAGTATGAGCTTCGCGCCCTGATCCTGCGGGTGCGCCTTGCCGGCGAAGACGAGTTGCACGGGCCGCTCCGCGCTCAACAGAAGCCGGTGGAGGCGATCAGGGTCTGACAGAATCAGCCCCCAGCGCTTGTAGGCCGCGACGCGACGCGCGAAGCCGATGGTCAGTGCTTCGGGGTCGAACATTTGAAG
>DASRCS010000017.1:0-3693 GCA_035652995.1 Pyrinomonadaceae bacterium | reverse complement strand
CGTACTGGTCGGACTGATCCGTCCAGTCGTCGTGCCCCTGTTCGGGGCGGTCGTGGCCGAGCAGGAGTTTGACGGGCGCGCGCCCGGCGACTTGTTCGAGGTAGGGCCGGAGCGCGGGCGTGCGGAACGCTCCGGCGGCGTAAAGCTCGCCGCGGTCGTTGTGGCTGACCATGTCGAGGTTGAAGTCGAGCGCCACGTCTCGACGCTCCGACTGAAACTGTTTGACGAGCGCGCGCGCGCCGACCAGCCCGATCTCCTCGGCGTCGAGCGCGGCGAAGATCATGGAGTTTTCGGGCTGCTCGCGGCTGAAGTGCGCTGCGAGTTGCAGCATCGCCGCCACGCCCGAAGCGTTGTCGTCCGCGCCGTTGTAAATCAGCCCGTTCCTGATTCCGAGGTGGTCGTAGTGCGCCGTGACGACGATGAAACGCTCCGGGTGAGACTTGCCGCGCACGACGCCGACGACGTTCGCGCCCTTGCCCGGCTTGCCTTGGGCGTCCACCGGAAGGTCGAACGGCTGCTCGTATGAAGACCAGAGCGGCTTGACGCCGATCTCGCCGAACCTGTGGACGATGTAAGCGCGCGCCATCGCGCCGCCCCGCGTTCCAGCGCCGCGGCCCTCCATCGAGTCGCCCGCCAGCACGCGCACGTCTTCGAGCAGTTGGTCGGCGTTAATTACAGTTGAGGTGACGTGCGGCGTGTCCGGCTTCGACACGACCACATCCCTCGCCTGCGCCGCCGACTCTTTCCGCAACTGAAACGCCAGCGCCCCGACGCACGCCGCGACCAACACGCACGCCAACAGATACTTCTTCATGCGGCCAGTCTGCAACATCTCGCGGCCTTTTCCAAAGGCGCCGTCCCGATTTCGTCTCAGACGAAAAACGGGTTATCATTGCTGGTTCGCCGAGGGGCCGGATAGTTCACTGTGGGCGGCGGCGACCATTTTCCGAAGTCATGAGTGAAGAAGCCATCATCGTGCGCGGGGCGCGCGTCAACAACCTGAAGAACGTCTCGTTCTCAATCCCAATCGAAAAGCTGACGGTCGTCACGGGCGTCTCCGGCTCCGGCAAGTCGTCTCTGGCCTTCGACACCATTTACGCGGAAGGGCAGCGCCGCTACGTCGAATCGCTCTCGGCCTACGCCCGACAGTTCCTCGAACGGATGGACAAGCCGGACGTTGACGAGGTCTTAGGCATCCCGCCGGCAATTGCCATCCGGCAGAAGAACTCGACGCGCAACCCACGCTCGACCGTCGGCACCCAAACCGAGGTTTACGACTACCTGCGGCTCCTGTACGCGCGCGTCGGCACGACCTTCTGCCGCGTCTGCGGTCGAGAGGTTCACAAGGACTCGCCCGAATCAGCCGCGCAAGAAGTTCTCGCCGCGCTCGCCGAAGGCACGCGCTTCTACGTCCTCTTCCCCGCCGACGCGGGCCTGCGCGCCGAGGCGAACGGCAACGGCGCGTCCGAGTTGAAAGCTAAAAAGCGCGGCGGCAAGGCGAAGGTCTCAAGCGGTGAGTACGACAAACGCGCCGTGACGGCGCACGTAATGAGCCTGATGCAGCGCGGATTTACGCGCCTGTTCGCCGAAGGCGAGACGATTGAGCTTCGCTCGCCCGACGACTACACGCGCGCGGACTTCAACGGCGTCTTCGTCCTCGTTGACCGTCTCGTCGCGCGCGCAGACGTTCGCGAGCGACTCGTTGACTCGTTCGAGACCTGCTTCGTCGAAGGCCACGGGCAGGCGTTCGTCCAGACGGTCGGCGACGAGCCGCGCACGCTCAAATTCTCCGAGCGCTTCGAGTGCAAGTACGACGGCACGGTTTACGCGCAGCCGGAGCCGCGCCTGTTCAGCTTCAACAATCCTTTCGGCGCGTGCCCGACCTGTCAGGGCTTCGGCAACACCATCGGCCTCGACCTCGACCTCGTCATCCCGAACCCGCAGCTCTCGCTCGCCGAGGGCGCAATCGAGCCGTGGACGAAGCCGCAGTACGAATGGGCGCGCACGGAGCTTCGGCGCTTCGCGCGTCAGGAGAAGATTCCGATAGACGTTCCGTTTCAGGAGTTGACCCGACAGCAGCAGCGCGCCGTCGTCGAAGGCAAGAACGGCTGGAATGGTGTGCGCGGATTCTTCGACTGGCTCGAAACGAAGAAGTACAAGCTGCACGTCCGCGTCTTCCTCTCGCGCTACCGCGGCTACACGCTCTGCCCCGACTGCGGCGGCGGAAGATTAAGGCAGGAGGCGCGCGACGTTCGCGTCGGCGGACGGACGCTGCCGGAAGTCTGCGCGCTCTCGATCAAGGCCGCCGCGGTCTTCTTCGACCAATTGCAACTGACGCCCGAACAGACCGCCATCGCCGACAAGGTTCTCTTCGAGATTCGACGCCGCCTGAAGTTCCTCGTTGACGTTGGCCTCGATTATTTGACCCTCGACCGACTCGCCTCGACGCTCTCCGGCGGCGAGGCGCAGCGCATCCAGCTCGCGACGAACCTCGGCTCGTCACTCGTCGGCGCGCTCTACGTCCTCGACGAGCCTTCAATCGGACTCCACCCGCGCGACAGCGAGCGCCTCATCAACCTTCTTCACAACCTGCGCGACATCGGCAACACAGTTCTCGTCGTCGAACACGACGAAGAGATGATGCGCGCCGCCGACCACATCCTCGACATCGGCCCGGCGGCGGGCGAACTCGGCGGCAAGGTTATTTATGAAGGCGATTTTGAGGGGCTGCTCCGCGACGGCGCGACGCTGACGGGCAAGTACCTTCGCGGCGAGTCGGAGATCAAAGTCACGCGCCGCGCCGCGCCGCAGAAGAAGAAGAAACTCTCCGTTCGCGGCGCGGGCGAGCACAACCTGAAGAACGTTGACGTTGACATCCCGCTCGAAATGCTCGTCTGCGTCACGGGCGTCTCCGGCTCCGGCAAGTCAACGCTCGTCCACGATGTCGTTTACGCCGGACTGAAGAAGCAGCGCGGCGAGTGGCAGGGTCACGTCGGCGCGTTCCGCGAACTCGCGGGCGCGCAGAACGTTGACGACGTGATCCTCGTTGACCAGTCGCCCATCGGTCGCACGCCGCGCTCGAACCCGGTCACGTACATCAAGGTTTACGACGCCGTGCGCGAGGTCTTCTCGCAGACGCGCGACGCGCAGTCGAAGGGACTCGACCCCTCGCACTTCTCCTTCAACGTCCCCGGCGGGCGCTGCGACGTGTGCGAGGGCGACGGCACGGTGACGGTCGAGATGCAGTTCCTCGCCGACGTGGAACTCGTCTGCGAGGAGTGCAAGGGCACGCGCTTCAAGCCGCAGATTCTCGACGTGCGCTACCGCGGCAAGAACATCAACGACGTGCTCAACATGACCGTGCGCGAGGCGATGACCTTCTTCCGCGACGTTTCCAAAATCTCGAACCGCCTCCGCGTCCTCGACGACGTGGGCCTCGGCTACCTGCGGCTCGGCCAGTCGGCGACGACGCTTTCGGGCGGCGAGGCGCAGCGCGTCAAGCTCGCCTCCTACCTGTCGAAGAAGACCGGCGCGCGCACGCTCTACATCTTCGACGAGCCGACGACCGGCCTCCATTTCGACGACATCAACAAGCTCCTCGCGGCCTTCCGCACGCTCGTCGAGGCGGGCGGCTCGCTCCTCGTCATCGAGCACAACCTCGATGTCATCAAGACCGCCGACTGGATCATCGAC
>DASRCS010000016.1:0-17783 GCA_035652995.1 Pyrinomonadaceae bacterium | reverse complement strand
GGCGTCGGCAAACTCCCGCAGGGCGTCGGCGTCGTCCTGGCCGCAATCGCCATCGCCGCGGTCGTCTTCATGGTCATCTCGCGCAACCGCGCGCGCAAGCGCTTCGGCCTGAGCGTGCCCGGCGCGGGCGCGACCGCCCTGCGTGTCGTCGTACCCGCGATCCTCATCGCGCTCTTCACCTACTGGATGAACTGGGGCGGCGGCGTGCCCGTGCCCGTGCTCGTGCTGCTCGTCGTCGCCATCCTCGGCGCATTCCTGACGCAGAACACGACCTTCGGTCGCTACCTCTACGCCATCGGCGGCAACCCCGACGCCGCGCGTCTCTCCGGCATCAACATACGCCTCTACATCCTCGCCGCCTTCGCGGTGCTCGGACTCCTGACGGGCATCGCGTCGCTGCTGCACACGGCGCGCGTGGGAAGCGCCTCGCCCGACGCCGGAACCTACATGGAACTCGACGCCATCGCCGCCTGCGTCATCGGCGGCACGAGCTTGATGGGCGGGCGCGGCACGGTCTCCGGCGCGATTGTCGGCGCGCTCATCATGGCGAGCCTCGACAACGGGATGTCGCTCCTGAACGTCGAGAACTACACGCAGTACATCGTCAAGGGCGCGGTGCTCGTCGCCGCGGTCGGCTTCGACATGCTCGGACGGCGGAAGTCGTAAGCACGACTCAGAGCGAAAATGAGTTTCACAGTTTGAGTCTCCCCGTCGCAGGCGTTTCGGGCGCGGCGGGGAGACTCAAAATTTTGGGTGAAGAGAAATGAAGAAGAAGCTTTCGCCGCTCGCGACCCTGCTCGCGCTCGCGCTGTTCTCGTCACTCGTCGCGACTCGCGCGCAGAACGCCGCGACCGACGACAACCTCGCGCCCGGAGCGCCCGGCCACGACGCGCAGTGGACGAACGCGGGCAAGGACGCCGTCGGCACGTCGAACACGCTCGACTCGAAAGTCTGGTTCACGCTCCGCGACGGCGTGATGACGGAGGTTTACTACCCCACGGTTGACGTTGCGAACACGCGCGTCCTCCAGTTCGTCGTCGTCAGCGCCGACGGCAAGCGCGTCGAGACGGAAGAGGAGGACACGACGCACCGCGTCGAGGTCGTTGACCCTGAGTCGCTCACCTTCCGTCAGATCAACGCCGCAAAGAGCGGCGCTTACGTGATCACGAAAACTTACGTCACTGATCCTGAGCGAAGCTCTGTTCTTATCAATGTGAATTTTCGCTGGAGTACACCCGGCCCGCGCCCGTGGTCAGTCTATGTATATTACGACCAATCGCTAAACAACAGCGGGATGCACGATTCAGCGTGGAAGGATGGCAGTTGGTTGGTTAGCTCAGACGCAGACAAATCCTCCGCGCTTACATCGAGTGATGGCTTTGACGAATGGACGAATGGCTACTTCGAGACGAGCGATGGACTGACGCAACTGCGACAGAGTGGTCACCTCAGAGCTTTCGCCCGCGCGACGGACGGTAATGTCGTGCAAGTGGGCCGCACTCTTCCTCCATTGGGCGGGCTGCATTCCTCTAATTTTACCCTCGTGCTCGGCTTCGGTCGTAATCCCGACGAAGCCATCAAGAACGGGCAGGCTTCCTTCAGGAAAGGATTCGAGGTAGCGCGCGCCGAGTACGAGCAGGGCTGGCACGATTACGTGAAGACCTTGCGGCACGTTGACGCGAAGTACGAAGCGCAATTCGACATGGCCGCGATGGTCTTGAAGGCGCACGAGGACAAGACGTATCGCGGCGCGATGATCGCGAGTTTGAGTATCCCCTGGGGCGGCGGGTCAAGCGCGAACGAGCCGAACGTCGGCGGCTATCATCTGGTCTGGTCGCGCGATCTTTATCAGGTCGCGTCTGCCTTCATCGCGCTCGGCGACAAGGCGAGCGCCGACCGCGCGCTCGATTATTTGTTCCGCGTGCAGCAGAAGCCGGACGGGAGTTTCCCGCAGAACTCCTGGCTCGACGGGCGGCCCTTCTGGGGTTCGCTTCAGATGGACGAGGTCGCGTACCCGCTCGTCCTCGCGTACCAACTCGGTCGCACGGACGACGAGACTTTCGTGAAGCACGTCCGGCCCGCGGCAGACTTCATCGTCCGACACGGGCCGTTCACGCCGCAGGAGCGTTGGGAAGAGAAGTCGGGCTACTCGCCTTCGACCATCGCGGCGGAGATCGCGGGACTTACTTGCGCGTCGGAGATCGCGCGGCGCAACGGCGACGACGCCTCGGCGGCGATTTACCTCGCGGCGGCGGACGACTTCGCCCGCAACGTCGAGCGCTGGACGGCGACGACGACCGGCGTGTACGACGACAAAAATTATTACCTGCGCCTCACGCTCGACGACGACCCGAACGACGGCGAGCCTTTCAACGTCGGCAACGGCGGCGGCACGTTCGACGAGCGCGAGATCGTTGACGCGGGCTTCCTCGAACTCGTCCGCCTCGGCGTCAGGTCGCCGCAAGACCCGCTCGTCGCCAAGTCGGTCGCGGTCGTTGACAAAGTCATCAAGGTTGACACGCCGAACGGCGCGGACTGGTATCGCTACAACCACGACGGCTACGGCGAGATGGACGACGGAAGGCCCTGGAACTTCGACGGCAAGTACACGGGCAAGGGTCGTCTCTGGGCCTTACTCGCGGGCGAGCGCGGCGAGTACGAACTCGCGCGCGGCGAGAAGTCGGAAGCGGCGCGCAGGCTCGACGCGATGATGGGCTTTGCCAACGACGGGCGGATGATGCCGGAACAGGTCTGGGACAGCCCCTTTAGCCCGCGCCCCGATTTGAGGTTCGGCGAGGGCACGGGGTCGGCCACGCCGCTCGCGTGGGCGATGGCGCAGTTCATACGCCTCGCCGCGAATTTGCAGGAAGGCCGAAACCTCGACACGCCCGACATCGTCGCCGCGCGCTACGCGAAAGCAACCGCCCCGCCGCCGCGCGCGAACGCCGACTTCAATTTCCCCGCGCGCGAAATTTTGGAGCGGATGCAGGAGGGCACGAGCTTCAACGTGACGGGCGGGGTGCGTGTGACGGACGCCGCGCGCCTGGCCGGGGGGCGCGTCTTCACGCTCGTCGGCGACGAGCGGAGAGAGTTGAAGCCCGACGCGCAGGGCAACGTCTCCTTCGACGTGCCCGTCGTGCGCGGCGACGGTGCGGTTGTCGTCGCCGCGGTCACGCCTTCGGGCGCGACCTACTTCAAGCGTTGGCTCGTCCGCGGCCTCACACCCGACGAAAAAGAGAAGGCCGACCCCGAACTCTACCCACCCGACTCGTTCGAGCGCGTGAAGTCAACGCAAACTTCGCCGCTGATTGACGGCGAGTACGCAACCTTTGTCTATCGCGGGCGCGCGAAGCGAGTCGAAGTCGTCGGCGACTTCACCGGCTGGTCGCCCGCCGGCCTCGTGCTGCGCGACGTGCCCGGCTCGGACGCGAAGCTCATCCGCCTGAAGTTCCCGAAGACGGCGCGGCTCGAATACAAGCTCATCGCCGACGGCGAGTGGACGCTCGATCCGCTCAACCCGAAGAAGAATGACAACGGCGTCGGCGGCGAGAACTCGAACTTCACGATGCCCGATTACAAACCTTCCGCCACTGCCGAGGCGACGGCGACCGGGCCGGTGTTGATGATTCATAACGAGGAAGTGCCGAGCCGAATCCTCGGCGGCTCGCGCAAGATTCAGGTCTATCTGCCGCCCGAAGACTTACGCTCGAACGAGCGATACCCGGTTCTCTATTTGCAGGACGGCACGGAGTTTTATCGTCGCGCCAACGCCACGCGAGTCGCCGACAACCTGATCTCGCAGAAGAAAGTCCCGCCGTTCATCATCGTCATGGTTGACCCTGCGGATCGGATGAAAGATTACTGGGCCAGTGACAAGTTCGCAGACTTCATGGCAGAGGAACTCGTGCCTTACGTTGACAGCCATTACAGAACAATCAAAGACCGCGCCGCGCGCGCGCTCATGGGCGCGAGCCTCGGCGGGACGATCTCGGTCTGGACATGGCTCCGACACCCGGACGTGTTCGCGCGCGTCGGCGGGCAGTCGTCGGCGTTGCAGATTGACGAGGAGCGCGTCGTCAACGCGCTCGCGAAGTTGGACGGCGGCGCGCGCGCGAAATACCCGACGCGGTTCTACTTCGACGCCGGTCAGTTCGAGCCGCTCATCCTCGACCTCGGACGCCGCACAAACGTCATGCTCCGCGCCAAAGGCTACCCGGTCGCATACCACGAAGCCGCAGTCGGCCACAACTACACCGCTTGGCGCGACCGGCTCGCCGACGCTTACGCGGCGCTGTGGGCTAAATGATTGTGGGAAAGCGAGGGGAATAGGGCTAGGAATTTTTGCCGCCCGTAAAGTTTTGCCACCTACCGCCGTTGACGACGTAAGAGACTGTCGCTTCGCTGACGCCGAAGATTCGCGCGACGGTTTTCTGACACATCCGACCCGATTTGCACATTCGCCGAATCTTGAGGACTGCCGCGCGCGTCAGCCTCGCCTTGCCGTTCTCCTCGCCATAGAGTCGGGTATTGCGCCCTTTCTTGACGGCGTCCTGTGAGTTGTCTTTTGGCGTTCCCAGGAACAGATGGTCGGGGTTGACGCACGAGCGAACGTCGCAGCGATGGGGCACGAGACCGTCGTTAGGAGTGCGCCCGTGCTTGATAAAGTAGCTGACGCGATGTGCCTTGTATCCTTTTCCGTTGATGCTAATGATTCCGTAGCCGTTTTCGCAAAGATAACCCGCCCACGGCCAGCAAGCGTCCGGCCCGCCGGAGCGATCAGCGCGCACCCGAAATCTGTTGATCTGGGTGAGAGTGAGTTTCGGAATGCGTTTCATCGTGTGCCATTCTCCGAAACGCGGTGAAAAAATGCCCACTGGAGGATTCGAACCTCCGACTTCTACCGTGTGAAGGTAGCACTCTACCGCTGAGTTAAGTGGGCGGACTGAATGTTTGAAACGCGGAATGCTAACAAGGCGAGCGCGCGGGCGTCAAGCGGGACGCCCGCGCGCTTCGGCTCGCGTGTGCCGGGGCTTACTTCGTGGTGTTGAGCGCGGGGTCGTCGGCGGTCGCCGGGCGCTCCTTGTTGTAGCGCGGCGTACTCGTGTCGGAGCCGAAGTAGAAATACTGGCTGCCGGTGGCCGTGACGCCGGTCGCCTTCTCCGGGTTCGCGTTGACCGAGAAGGTCGGCGGCTGGTTGTTGCCCCGCGGCGTGATCGTCATCGAATAGACGTAGCCGTCAACGACGGGCTGGTCGCTGTTGAAAGCCTCTTTCAGATAGCCGCCCGAAGCGAGCTGCGGGAAGGTGCCGTAGCCGGTGCGGTTCTGCGTGTTGTAGTAAGTCACCTGCCCGGTCTGGATTTCGCTGAGGTGCTTGATCGTCGCGGCCTCGTTCGCCGAGCGGACGGCACCCTGCCACGCGGGGATGCCGATGGCGACGAGGATGCCGATGATCGAGATGACGATCATCAGCTCGACGAGCGAAAAACCTCTCTGGCGCAGAATGTCTCTGTTATCTCTCATTTTCAAAACCTCACTGACCCGTGTACACGCTTGCAAGTCGTCCGAGTTCCGTAAAGACGGCGCTTGTTTATGATGCCTCGGGCGCGCGCGAGGACTCGCCCCGGCGCAAAAAATTTTACTACACGGAACCGCGCAAGTCACACGAGCATCAAAGGAAGGCAAAAGTAAAAAGGCAAAGGGCGAAAGTGAAGGCGGGTGAGAGGCTGAAATGAAAAGTTCTTCGCGCGCAGCGCGTCCGCGCTTTCGCCTTTTGCCTTTTTACTTTTGCCTTTAGAATGAGCGTGGCATGAGAAACCTTCAACGCGCAGACAGGGAGGGCTTGGCTTCGGCGGTCGAAGCCGCGGAGTCGGTCGCACGCTTGCAGGCGGCCATCGAGCGCGTCATCCGCGGCAAGCCCGAAACAGTCCGCCTCGCCATCGTCGCGCTGCTCGCGGGCGGCCACCTCCTCGTCGAGGACGTGCCCGGCGTCGGCAAGACCACGCTCGCGCAGGCCCTGGCGCAGGCGCTCGACTGCACGTTCCAGCGCATCCAGTTCACCTCCGACCTGCTGCCGTCCGACGTGATCGGGCTTTCGATCTACAACGAGCGCGACGGCCTCTTCGAGTTCAAGCACGGCCCGATCTTCGCCAACGTCGTCCTCGCAGACGAGATCAACCGCACGACGCCGAAGACTCAGTCGGCACTGCTCGAAGCGATGGCCGAGGGGCACGTCACGGTCGAGGGCGTGACCTACCACCTGCGCGCGCCCTTCATGGTCGTCGCGACGCAGAACCCCATCGAGCATCACGGCACGTACCCCCTGCCCGAATCGCAGGTTGACCGCTTCATGCTCCGCCTGCGGATCGGCTACCCCGCGTTCGATGTCGAGAAAGAAATCCTCCGCGACCGCGAGCACGCCGACCCGCTCGAAACTTTGAGGCCGGTCATGTCGGGCGAGGACGTGCAGGAGCTTCAGCGCGCGGTTCAAGGGGTCTCGGTTGACGACGCGCTCGTTGACTACCTGATGCGTATCGTCGCCGCGACGCGCGACTCGGAGACGCTAGACCTCGGCGTATCCCCGCGCGGCACGCTCGCGCTCTTCCGCGCCGCGCAGGCGCTCGCCTTGACCGAGGGGCGCGACTACTGCCTGCCCGACGACATCAAGCGGCTCATCCTCCCGGCCTTCGCGCACCGCCTCGTCGTCAACTCGCGCTTCTCCAACTCGCTCAACCGCCGCAGCGAGGAGGCCGAAGAAGTCCTGCGCGAGATCATGAAGACCGTCAGCGTCCCGCTTTAGGTGCCGCACCGCGGCGGAACCTATATTGACATTCGCTACGGGCGCGAATATCTTTACGCCGTAACAGGTTGCTCAAGTTTACCTCGCAGCGCAGCCCTGTTCTGCCGGCGGGAGTTTTGCACCCGCCGGTCTCACGAAACTGTTCACAGTATGAATACGAGTTCGCGTCGGGTAATAGGATGCCGCCCGCCCCGCAAACGGCTTGGCGTTCGTCGTGACGATAAAGCTACTGCGGTGCGCGCCTCCGGGGCGGCAAAGGCCCTGCCTCATATCGCGACCACGGAAGGGAAGGAGAAGAGTCATGCAGGTGACTTCAAGGTGGGTTCACGGGACGATAGTACAGGCCGAGGGCGACGTGGAGCACATCATCAGGAAGGGGTGGGGGACGCACATCGGCCTTAAGCAGGCCAAGGAGAACTGGTTTCATTTCCCTTTAACCACCCTGTCTGAATACAGCGGGCACTCGCTCCAAGTCGGGCGGGTCTTCGTCCTCTACAGCGTGGAGCCGGGGGTCGTCATCAACGAGGTGCACGTCTATGACGGGGTGCGGCTGATCGCCGCGTTCGATAAGCTTGGGTATGGCGGGACGCACGACGCGAAGATCGACGAGTACAACCAGTGGTACTTGGACCCGCCGGTCACGGTTCACTTCGGGGTCGGGATTTCGGTCAAAGTCGAAATCCAGGAGGACGCGAGGGTCGGAATCCCGGAGGTGGTTTTCAACGCGGCGGGGGCGGAGTTCTCGCTCCCAGTGGGCCATTAACCCGGAATCCGTGCGCGGCTTCAAGCTTGGGCCTGCGTGCCGCCCGCCGTCTTCCGCGGGCGGCACGCACCGGCGTCAGGGAGGTTAAATCGACATGGCAACGAAGAAGGCGGCGGTGAAAGCCGCGCGCTCGGCAGTACAGTCAGAGCAGGAGCAGCCGGACGAGAGCATCTGTTTCACGATCATGCCATACGGGAGGTGGCCCGATTTGTACTACGACGTTATCTATCGCCCAGCGATAGAGGCTTCGGGCCTGATCCCGAAGCGGGCGGACGAACTCTCCCGCCCCAGCGCCATCACCCATGACATCTGGGTGCTGGCGAACCAGGCCAAGGTGATGCTGGCAGACCTTTCCGGGGAGAACCCGAATGTCTTCTACGAGCTTGGGCTGGGGCACGCGCTCGGCAAGCCGGCCATATTGATCACCGACTCCGCCGAACAGGTTCCGTTTGACCTGCGCTCCCTGCGCGTCATCGTCTATGACAAGAATAAGCCGGACTGGGGCGAGCGGCTTAAAAAGAAGATTCAGATAGCCATCGAGGAAGTTATGAGTTCACCCGCGGACGCGGTGCTGTTGCCGTTTCTCATCAGAGAACTCCAGCGGAAGAAACACCTCCCGCAGGGGCGCAAGCAGGCCGGCGCCCCGGCCCGTTCCGACCCCGACAATGGCCGCGGGCCGAGGATGACGCTTGACGACGCTGTCGAATTCACGCAACGTTCTCTGGAGACCAAAGCGCCGAGGGCGTTTATTATGAGCGCGCTGGCATACTACGGCTTCGAGAAGGAGACGGCGCAGAGAATCCTTGAGAGGGCGCAGGCGGAGTCCGACGCGCCCAAGTCGGGCGACGGCGAGCAACAAAAGAAATGATGCCGCATTGAGCGCGCGGCGCGAGGCTCGTCTCTTCGGCGGTGTTCCCGATGTTCTTGCGGGGTGGCTTGAAGAGTTGGTGGAAGACAATCCTGGGCGCACTCGTCGTCTTGTGCGGCGTGAGCGCGGCGGTCATCACGGTCTTCGCGCGGCGCGCGGGCGATTGGGAGTTGACGCGGCTCGGCGCGATTGCGTCGCTGCTGTTCGCGCTCGTCATCGTCGTCTTCGTCGTGCCGCCGCTCGCGAGGAGCGCGCGCTCGGAGGCCGTCCGGCTCGACCTCGGATTTCAGGTGACGGCGGGCGGCGTCGTCTTCGTCAGCATCTTTGTCGTCGTCGCCTTCGCCGCGTGGAACACGGGCAACAACCTCCTGTTCCTCATCTTCTCCGTGCTCGCCTCGACGCTCTTCGTGGCGTGGTCTGCGGCGCGCGTCTCGCTGCGCGACCTCGTCGTCACGGCCCGCTTCCCCGACCACATCTTCGCGGGCGAACCCGCGCCCGTCATCGTCACGGTCAACAACACGAAACGGTTTCTCCCCTCATTCTCCGTCGTCGTCGAGGCGCGCAGCCGCGCCGAAGAACAGGGCGCGAGAAGATTGTTCAGACGCCGCCCGCGCGAGCAGAAGCGCGTGCTCGCATACTTCATGTACGTGCCGCACCGCGCGAGGGTCGAGCAGAGGGTCGAGCAGACGTTCGAGCGGCGCGGGCGCGTCCTCGTCACCGGCTTCGAGATTTCGACGCGCTTCCCATTCGGCTTCTTCCGCCTGCGCCGAAGGCTGCGCGCGCGCGACGTGGAGATCGTCGTCTATCCGAAGCCGCTCGGCGCGGGCGACGAGCTGCACCTGCTGCCGGTTGACGCGGGCAAGCTCGAAGCGCAGCGGCGCGGCGCGGGCCACGACCTGCACAGCTTGCGCGAGTACCAGCCGCGCGACGACGTGCGGCACATCGACTGGAAGGCGACCGCGCGCGCCGCGCGCCTCATCGTCCGCGAGTTCACGGCGGAGGACGAGCGCCGCGTCCACATCGCGCTCGACACGTTCGTCGATTCCGGCGCGGACGTTAACTCCGGCACGAACGACGCGGGCGATGACGCAGCCGAGCGCTTCGAGCGGGCCGTGACGCTGGCCGCCTCGCTCGTCACGCACTTCATCGCCGAGCGCGCCGAAGTCCGCCTCACCGACGGCGACTCCGACTCGCGCTACGGCGTCGGTCGCGAGCACCTCTACGCGACGCTCAGGCGGCTCGCGCTCGCCTCGGCCCGCCCCGCCGGGTCTGACTCGGCGAGGCGGCTCGACTTCTGGCGACGCATCGAGCCGAAGGCTTCCGGCGGCTACGTCATCCTCGTCACGACCGCCGCGCGCGGCACCATACCCGCCGAACTCTGGCGCAAGTCGCACGTCATTTACCTCTGACGACGTTTCCAAAATCGTCCCCGCGGCGGCTTCAAATGTCGGTCGCGGCGCGGGTGGCGGATCGTCCGGCGCGATGTTAGACTTGCGCGTCGGCATGGAAGGCCGCGCGCGTGCTTCTTCGTTCCTGTGCCGCGCGGCGACCGAATTGCCGGCCCGGTTTCGCCCCACGCGCCTTAAAAATCCCGAAGACAAGCCGCCGGAAGGCAACCGTGTCGAGTTTCGGACACACTAAAATCAGTCGAACCAAAGTCAGACCGGAGAACCGATGAGAAAAGTTTTTTACGCCGTCCTCGTGACGCTCTCGCTCTGCGCCGCCGCTTCGCCGCAGACCCGACGGGCGACGGGCGCGAGAACGACCCCCTCGACCGGCGCGGCCAGGCCCGCCGCCACGCAGCAGAAGCCCGCGGCCACGACGCCGACGCCGCGCGCGCAGCAGACGCAGGCCAACGCGAACTCGCCTTCGGGCGCCGCCGCGGTTGACTGCGGCTGCGAGGCCGGGCCTCTGCCCGACGTGCTCGCCACCGTCAACGGCATCAAGATCACGAAGGCCGACCTCAGCCCCGAAGTCCAGCAGCAGATTCAGCAGCTCCAGCAGGAGGTCGTCAACGCGCGCAAGGAAGCCCTCGACGAAGAGATCAACAACATCCTCATCGAGGCCGAGGCGAAGAAGCGCGGCGTGACCGTCGAGAAGCTCTCGAACGACGAGGTCAAGGCCAAGACCGTCGAGCCGACCGAGGCCGACGCCCAAGCCTTCTTCAACCAGAACAAGGCGCAGATCGAGCAGCAGGCCGGCGCTTCCGTCGAGTTCCCGCAGGTCAAGGAGCAGGTCGTCGCATACGTCCGCGCGCAGCGCCAGCAGGAGCGCGCGGCGAAGTTCGTCGAGGGCCTGCGCGCCGCGAGTGGCGTGAAGGTGATGGCGACCGACATCGCCCCGCCCAAGTCCGACGCCGACCGCGCGCGCGTCCTCGCGACCGTCAACGGCAGGAACATCACCGCGGGCGACATCGAAGACGAGATGCTCCCGCTGATCGCGAAGGTGCAGCAGCAGGTTTACGTCTGGCGCAAGGACGACCTCGACCTGAGGATCAACAACATACTGCTTTCGCAGGAGGCGCAGAAGCGCGGCATGACCGAGCGTGCGCTGATGGAGTCGGAGGTCACGTCGAAAGTCCCCGTCATCACCGAGGCGCAGGCGCAGGACTTCTACAACAAGAACAAGGACAAGATCAACGGCGACTTCCCGACGGTCAAGTACGAGGTCATCCAGTACCTTCAGGGTGTCGAGGCCAACAAGCTCGAAGGCGCGTTCGCCGAGAAGCTCCGCAACGGCGCTTCGATCCAAACGTTCCTGACGCCGCCGCCCGCGCCCGTCTTCAAGATCGCGACCGACGACCAGCCGGAGAAGGGAAACCCGAACGCGAAGGTCACGCTCGTCGAGTTCACCGACTACCAGTGCCCGAGCTGCGCGAAGGAGCAGCCGGTCATCGAGCGGCTCATCACGGAGTACGGCGACCGCGTGCGCTTCGTCTTCCGCGACTTCCCGCTGACCTCGATCCACGCTGACGCCGAGAAGGCCGCCGAGGCCGCCGAGGCCGCGCGCGAGCAGGGCAAGTACTTCGACTTCACCGCGATCCTCTTCCGCAACCAGTCGCAACTCAAGCCCGAAATGCTCAAGCAGTACGCGGGCGTCATCGGACTCGACCGCGCGAAGTTCGACGCGGCGCTCGACTCCGGCAAGTACGCCGACAAAATTCAGCGCGACGTGACCGACGGCCAACGCCTCGGCATCACCGGCACGCCATCGCTCTTCATCAACGGCAGCCCCGTCGCCGACATCACATACGAAGGGCTGAAGGCCACGCTCGACGCCGCGCTCAAGAGTCCCGCGAGGCCGTAGGGATTCGCGCCGCAAAAAGTAGCGCCGCCTCGCACCGACCGGGGCGGCGCTTTTCTTCTGCGAACCCGGACGCGTTGGAACTATCGGCGCGACGCCCGCGTAAAACCCGAAGCCCGCGCGTCGCGAAACTTTGTCTCGCCCGTCGGCGATTTTTTGTAACGCACTCCGCCCACGAAACGTCAACTGAGTTGATGAGGAAGCCTCCGATGAGAAAACTTCTCTCCGCCGCCGTCTTCGCGTTTCTCCTGTCGGGCGTCGCCGCGCTCGCGCAGACGCCCGCGCCCGCCAACAACGTGCTCGGCGACGTGATCGCGACCGACGCCGGCTCGAAGCAGATTTTCGTGAAGACCGACGCCGGCGCGGTCGTCGTCATCACCGTCACGGACGCGACCAGGATGCTGAAGAACCCTCCGGGCGAAAAGGGTCTCGACAAGGCGACGCCGATTCAACTCTCCGACATCTCCGCCGGAGACCGCGTGCTCGCGCTCGGGCGTCCGAGCGCCGACGGGAAGACGCTCGTCGGCCCGCGCGTCGTCGTCGTCAACACCAAGGCCGAACTCGCGGCCAAGCAGGAGGCCGAGCGCGCCGAGTGGCGTCGGCGCGGCATCGTCGGCGTCGTCTCGGCAGTCAATCCTGAGACGAAAGAGATCACGATTCAGACGCGCACGCCCGAAGGGCCGAAGCCCGTCGTCATCCCCGCGGGCGCGAGCGTGAAGCTCCGCCGCTACGCGCCCGACTCGATCAAGTTCGCCGACGCGAAGCCCTCGACGTTCGAGGAGGTGAAGGTCGGCGACCAGCTCCGCGCGAAGGGCGACCGCAGCGAAGACGGCTCGCGCTTCAACGCCGACGAGGTCGTGACCGGAACGTTCCGCACGTCGGTCGGCACCATCACGTCGGTTGACGCCGCGAAGAACGAGTTCACCATCAAACAGCTTCAGGGCGACCAGCCGCTCACGGTCGTCGTCCGCGCCGACACGGTTCTCAAACAGATTCCGCCGGACGCGATGTCAATGATGGGCGGCGGAGGCTTCGGCGGCGCGGGCGGCAGACCGGGCGGGGCGGGCGGCGGTCAGGGTCAGGGCACTACGCAAGCCGGGGCGGGGCAGGGCAGCGGACAAGGTGCCGGCCCCGGCGGCGGGCAGGGTCAAGGTCAGGGCGGCGGGATGCGTCGCGGCGGCGGAGACTTCATGCAGCGCATGCTCGATCAACTGCCGGCGGTCACGCTCGCCGACCTGAAGCCGGGACAGATGGTTGTCGTCTCAAGCACCGTGGGCGCAGACCCGGCGCGCGTCACGGCGATTCAACTCGTCTCGAACGTCGAGCCGATCATCGCGATGATGTCGCGTCGCCCCGGCGGCGCGGGAGCGGGTGCGGGCGCAGGCGCGGCGGGCGTCCCCGGCGGTCTCGGCGCGGGTGGATTCAACTTCGGCTTCGGCATCGGTCAGCCGTAACGATTAAGGATGAAGGCGGAAGGATGAGGGATGAAGTGAAGGGTGATTGCTTTTCGACGACGCCTCGGCTTCGACAGCATTCCGGCTCCGACTTCGCGCAACTGACAAACCTCGCTTGATTGATAATTCTGTAGGGGCAGGGCTTGTCCCTGCCCGCATTGATCCATCGAAGTTCAATGTGCGTTGCAGCGCGCGAACGGGCCGCGGACTTGCCCCCTACAGTTCTGTTGGGCGTGCTCAATTCATCTTTCCGAATTCCGGTTTCGTAAAAGGCATCTATCATGCAGTTCTCTCTTAATAACTTTGGACGAAGCCTGCGCGTCGTCTTCGCCGTCGCGCTCGCGTGCGTCGGCGTCGCGGCGCAGCAGTCGGGGACGGGGACTCTGCGCGGGCAAGTGACGGACGAACTCGGCGGAGTCGTCGTCGGCGCGACCGTCACCGCCGTTGACTCGAACGGCAAGGAGAAGACCGCGACGACCAGCGGCGACGGCAACTTCGTCATCCCGGCGCTCGCGCCCGGCAAGTACACTCTGCGCGCGGTCGCGCCCGGCTTCGCGCTCTACGAGAACGCGGACGTTGACGTGCAGCCGACAGCGGTCGCGCCGCTGAAGATCGTGCTTAGCGTCTCGCTCGAAAAAGAGGAGGTGACGGTCGCCTCCGAGAGTCCCGTGAACGTTGACGACGCGAGCGCGGGCGCAATCGTCATCAAGGGCAAAGACCTCGAAGCTCTGCCCGACGACCCGGACGAACTCGCCGCCGCGCTCTCGGCGCTCGCCGGCCCCGCGGCAGGCCCGAACGGCGGGCAGATCATGATTGACGGCTTCGAGGGCGGGCGCATCCCGCCGAAAGATTCCATCCGCGAGATTCGCGTCAACGACAACCCGCTCTCCGCCGAGCGCGACCAGCCCGGCTTCGGAGGCATACAGATTTTCACCAAGCCCGGCACGGACAAACTGCGCGGGACGCTCACGGGGACGTTCAACGACGAGAGCATGAACTCGCGCAACCCGTTCCTTCAAAGTCCGAAGCGCCCGCCGTTCCAGTTCCGACAGTACGGCGGCAACCTCTCGGACTCGATCATCCCGAAGAAGGCTTCCGTCTTCTTCGACTTCGAGCGCGGCGAGACGGACGACAACGACCTCGTCAACGCGACGGTGCTCGACCCGACGACCCTTCTGCCGACCGCGTTCAACGAGGCCGTGCTCGTCCCGCGCCGCCGCCTCAACACGAGCGTGCGCCTCGACTCGCAACTGAGCAAGAGCAACACGCTCGTCGCCCGCTACAACTACTTCAGGGAGAGCATCAAGAATCAGGGCGTCTCGCAGTTCTCGCTCCCCGAACGCGCCTACGACCAACTGACGAGCGGGCACACGCTGCAACTGACCGACACCGCCGTGCTCAACAAGTCAACGGTCAACGAGACGCGCTTCCAGTTCATCCGCAACCACGTGAGCCAGACCGCGCTCAGCGACGCGCTCGCCGTCAACGTCCTCGACGCTTTCAACTCGGGCGGCGCGGCGGTCGGCGACTCGTTCAACGACACGAGCCGCTGGGAGGTGACGAACACGACGACGGTCGCGCACGGCCTCCACTCGATCAAGTTCGGCGGTCGGCTGCGCGGCATCAGCGTCTCGGACTTCTCTCAAAATAATTTCAACGGCACGTTCACCTTCGGCGGCTCGCGCACACCCGCCGCGTCGCAGTTGACGAGCATCCAGCGCTACCAGCAGACCGAGCAGTTGCTGCAATCGGGCGCGACCCCGGCGCAGATCGCCGCAGCCGGACTCGGGCCCACTCAGTTCTCAATCGCGGGCGGCCAGCCGCTCGCCGCCATCAGCCAGGTTGATTTCGGCGGCTTCGTGCAGGACGACTGGAAGTATCGCCCGAACCTCACGCTCGGCGGCGGCATGCGCTACGAGGTGCAGTCGCACATCAGGAGCCGCTACGACTTCGCGCCGCGCATCTACATGGCCTGGTCGCCCGACGGCAAGGCGGGCAAGCCGGCGAAGACCGTCATCCGCCTCGGCTTCGGAATCTTTTATGACCGCGTCGCCGAGAGCTTCTCGCTGAACGCCGAGCGTTTCAACGGCTTCAACCAGCAGCAGTACATCATCAGCGCGCCGCTTCCGGGCGACAACTCGCTGCTCGCGCAGCAGGCCGCCACGATCCTCAGCCAGTTTCCGCTGGTGCCGACCGTGAGCCAGTTGAGCGCGTTCCAACTGCCGCAGGCGACGCGCCGCCTCGACCCGAACGCGGTCGCGCCCTACTCGTACATCTCCGGCGCAATCCTGTCGCGCCAGTTGACTAAGAAGATCACGCTCAACGTCATGGCGACGACCTACGACACGCGCCACGTCCTGCGGACGCGCAACATCAACGCGCCGCTCCCTAACGGCCTCCGCCCGCAACCGGGACTCGGCGACATCTACGAGTACGAGACTTCGGGCACGCTCAACCAGAAGCAGGTCAACTTCGGCGTCACCGACCAGGTCAGCCGCGCGTTCAGCTTCACGGCCAACTACACGCTCAGAAAATCCGAGAGCGACACAGACTTCGGCGGCTTCCCCGTCAACCAGTACGACCTCAGCGGCGAGTACGGGCGCTCGAACTTCGACTTCCGCCACCAGTTCTCGCTGTTCGGCTCGCTGACCGTCCCGCGCGTCCTGCTCTCGCTGACTCCCATCGTCATCGCGCGCACGGGCACGCCCTTCAACATCACGACGGGCTTCGACAACAACGGCGACGGCATCTTCAACGACCGCCCGGCGTTCGCCGACTCGCAGACCACCGCGGCAGACCTCCGGCACACGCGCTTCGGCGACTTCGACATCAACCCGAAGCCCGGCCAGCGCATCATCCCGCGCAACTACGGGCAAGGCCCCGGCTACTTCTCCGTCAACGTCCGCGTCGGGCGAACCTTCGGCTTCGGCGCGCTGCCGGGCGCCGGGCAGCGCGTCGCGCAGAACGGCGGCGGCGATCAGGGGCAGCGAAACAACCGCGGCGGCGACGGCAACCGCGGCCCGCGCGGAGGCTTCGGAGGCGGAGGCTTCGGTGGGCCGGGCGGCGGCGGAGGCCCGCGCGGCGGCGGTGAACGTGGAGGCGGAGGAGGAGGCTTCTTCGGCGGCGGCGCGGGCGAACAGAAGCGCTACTCTCTGAACTTCTCGCTCTTCTTCATCAACCTGCTCAACAACGTCAACTTCTCGAACCCCGACGGCAACCTCAGCTCGCCGTTCTTCGGCCAGTCGCTCGCCGCAGTCGGCGGCTTCGGCAACGGCAACCCGGCGGCGGGCAACCGTCGCATACAGGCGTCCGTGCGGTTCAGCTTCTGACGGAAACGCGAGCGCGGCGAGCGGGTCGCCGCGGTGCGGCTGTGGGCAGTCGGCGCTCGGCGATGAAAGCTCGATAAGTTGCCTCCGGCTTTACCGGAGGATGACGAGGCGAAAAATGAGTCCGGCTTTGGCCGAAATAGATTCGGCCAAAGCCGGACTCGTCTTTTGTAGCCCACCTTGTCCACCGGCTAAAGCTGGTGGCAAATGAAAGCTACACGCTCATGATCTCGTGCTCCTTCGACTTCGCAAGCTCGTCAACCTTGCCGATGAACGTGTCGGTCATCTTCTGCACCTCTTCGAGCGCGTCGCGCTCCGCGTCCTCGGAAATCTGCTTCTCCTTGAGCAGCTTCTTCAGCCGGTCGTTGGCGTCGCGCCGCACGTTCCGAATCGCCGTGCGGTGTTCTTCGGCGACCTCGTGAACCTGCTTGGCGAGCTGCCTGCGCCTCTCCTCGGTCAGCGGCGGCACGGGCACGCGCACGAGCTTGCCGTCGTTCGAGGGGTTCAGGCCGAGGTCGGCGGAGCGGATCGCCTTCTCGATTGCGCCGAGCTGCGTCTGATCCCAGGGCTGCACGGTCAGCATGTTTGGCTCCGGCGCGTGCACCGAGGCCATCTGGTTCAGGGGCGTCGGCGTGCCGTAGTACTCGACCATGACCGAGTCGAGCAGGCTCACCGCCGCGCGGCCCGTGCGAATGGTCGCAAGCTTCTTCCTCAAGTCCTCGACCGCACCCTCCATCCGCGGTCGCGTCTCTCTGATTACGTCCTTCTCGCTCATTGCTCTTCTCCGAAGTGATAAGTGACGAGTGACGAGTGATAAGAAAACCCTGCCGCCGTCTTATCGCTCGTCATTTATCATTACCTTCAAGGCTTCTCGTTGCAGACCCGCGTGCCCACGGCCTCGCCCGCGGCGACGCGGACGATGTTGCCGGGCGTCTTCATGTTGAAGACGACGATGGGCAGGTCGTTGTCCATGCACAGGCTGATGGCCGAGGCGTCCATCACCTTCAACTGTTGCTCAAGCACCTCGCGGTACGTGATGCAGTCGTAGCGCGTCGCCGTCGTGTCCTTGACCGGGTCGGCGGTGTAAACCCCGTCCACCTTCGTCGCCTTCAGAATCACGTCGGCCTTGATCTCAAGCGCGCGCAGCGCCGCCGCTGAGTCGGTCGTGAAGTAAGGGTTGCCGGTTCCGGCGGCGAAGATGACGACGCGGCCTTTCTCCAAGTGGCGCACGGCGCGGCGGCGGATGAAAGGCTCGGCGACCTGCGGGATATTG
>DASRCS010000015.1:0-19155 GCA_035652995.1 Pyrinomonadaceae bacterium | reverse complement strand
CTTCTGCTCGTTGTAGAGCTTGGTCTCGCTGACAAGCAGGCGGGCGAAGCGCCGCGCCTCGTTGTGGAAGCGCTTGTCCTCTTCCGACACTTCGACGGGGAAGTCCATGTCCGTCGCTCGACGTTGCACGACCGGCTGAGCGAGAGCCGCCTCCTTCTTCGTCTTTGCCTCGGCGATGATGCGTTCGAGCCGGGCCTTCTTCTCTTCTGGCGTCTCATTCGGCGGCGGGGTGAACTGCGGCGCGGGTGCTCCGGCCTCGGCTGCCTTCTCGTCGAGCCGCCGCTTAATTAGCAACTCTGCCAACTGCGGGACTACTTCCCAGGCGACCTCCTTCGCAGCACGCTCCGCCGCCTGTTGCGTGACATGGCGCGCGACAGCGCCGGTTTGCCTAGCCTCGTCGAGGGCTTTCTGAAGGCGGTTTATTTCGGCCACCAGACTACTCAAGTCTTTCCGAAGCGACTCGGCCTCGGCGGACGTTTTCTTGAGAGGCTCAACCTCGGCACCCAAACTTTGTAAACTCAGCCGCGTGGATTTCAGATGTCCGCTTAGTTCGTCGAACTTTGTGTCGAATATCTGGCTCACGCGCCGCGCGGCCTCCTCCGCGATGGCCTCGCGCACCTCGTCGGGAATCGTTCGGAGTCCCGCCAGCCCGGTGTGCGTCCGCAAAGACTGACCCGCGTCGCGGAGCGCGGCGCGCATGGTCCCGGCGGAAGGTAGCCGCCGCTCCGGGTTAAGCGCCATCGCGCTCCCGACGACATCGGCGACCTCGGCGGGGACGAGCGGGTTCAACTCCGACACTAGGCGCACGGGGTCTGACTGATTCCTCCAGACGTAGAGGGCGCGGTAGCCGGCGTTCGTCGGCATTTCGTTTGTAAGCAGGTGGTGCAGGGTCGCGCCCAGCGAGTAGAGGTCTGCCCGCTCGTCGGTCGGGGTGGCAAGAATCCGCTCGACCTCGACCGGGTCAATCTGCTTAAGGACTTCGACCCAGTGGCGCTCGGGCTGTTGGCTGTCCGAGCGCAGTATCTGTTCGAGCGGGGCGTAGCTCGGCGTGTAGCCGGGGAAACTACGCACGGCACGTCCTATCGTGGACATCTGCCCCGCGGCCCCTTTGGCGAGGCCGAAGTCGAGCAGAAAGACTTCGCCCGACTCCGTGAGCTTCAAGTTCGACGGCTTGATGTCGCGGTGCAGTATCGGCGGGTTCAGGCCGTGCAGGTATTCGAGTACACGCAGCAACTCGTCGGCCCAGCGCAGCACCTCGGCTGGCGCGAAGGGGCGACCGAAAGCTTTGAGCATCTGCCCGAGGTCTTGGCCGGGGATGTGTTCCATGACGAGGTACTGCCCGCCTCCCTCGACGAAGTGGTCCGTCACCTTCGGGAGTGCAGGGTGGCGCAGGTTCGCGAGCAGCCGGGCCTCACGCTCGAAGGCTCGCCGAAGGTCTTCATGGTCAAAGAGCGTGCGCTTGAGCACGACCATGCACTTTACGCGCTGGTCGATGGCCTCATAGACCGCGCCCATCCCGCCCTGACCGAGTTGCTTTATGATGCGGTATCGTTTTTGGAGGACACTGTTCGGCTCAAGCATCTCGAACTCCTGTACCCCTATCAGGCGCATGGAGCGTCAGTGCGATGGCCCGTTAG
Source organism: Pyrinomonadaceae bacterium (assembly GCA_035652995.1). Taxonomy (GTDB): domain Bacteria; phylum Acidobacteriota; class Blastocatellia; order Pyrinomonadales; family Pyrinomonadaceae; genus QHXN01. The sequence continues at coordinate 17,518 of DASRCS010000015.1, read as the reverse complement.
GGTGTTCACCGGCTGGTGAGAGTCACGCGGCGCGCTTACCGACTTCGAGCGGGCATAAGTTTACAGGAGTTGAAGGGAGACTACCAATCGAATTTAGCGCGGCGGCAGCCCCGCGTCTTCACGCCGCAGGTGCTTAGAATTTTGGAGAGGTGGGGCGCTAACGGTCAGACATGACCTGGCGGATTTCGCGGTCGGCGTCAAAGGGAGATTTGCGGAAGGTGTCGGACGGGGCCTTGAGGTTGTAGGCGGCGATGCGCCGGTTGAGGTCTGCGACGTGGCGGCGGAAGGCGCTCAGGACTTGGAGCCAGTCGTCCTCGGCCCGCGCCGCCGAGCGCTTCGACTTCAAGCCTTCGCGATAGACGTTCCAAGAGCGCATGAGGTCTGCGCGCGCGCCGTCCGCGGCTGCGTCCAACTCTTCGCCCTCCTCGATCCAGGGGAGCGCGAACAGGTTGTTTTTGAAGATGCGGAACGTCGTGCGCGCGACGTGTGTGGCGAGTGCCGGGTCGCAGGCGCGTGCGATCCTCGGCGCGGCGCTCAGGCCCCGCATCGCGCCGCGCCGGAACGCGCTTTTGAATATCCGTCCGAAAATTTCTTCCCACTTGCCCATCGTTCAAGCCCCTGTAAAACCAGAGCGCGCCCGCCGCTAAAAGCTCCGCCGAGCGCCTGCCTCCGACTTACGTCGGCGCGTCGTTTAGAGTTCGGCTTTTATGCCCTTGCGGCAAGGTCAGAATCGCTGGCGGTAGCAAGCGGGAGTGCCGATTCTGGATTTTAGATTTCGGATTTTAGATTAAGCGTGTGGCGCGGGTTGAGCTTTCCAAACCCACCGCTCGGTTTCGGCGTCGCGCCAATCGAAAATCTAAAATCCCGTGGCCGCTCGCGGTTCTGTTCTGTGCGTTTAGGTCGGAAGTAAAAATCCGAACCCGAAATTTGCTACACTCGTCTCCTCATGTGGCATCCCGAACCCGCCGTCAGGCACGAGATACCGGAAGCTCTTTGGCCGACCGAGGGAGAGGCCGCACGCTCGCTTCTGTTCAGCCCCGCGCGCGTCGGTGCGCTCACGCTTGAGAGCCGCACGTGGGTTCCGGCGATGGTTCCGTGGCGCGCGACCGAGGACGGGTTCGTCACGCGCGAGAACGTCGAATGGTACGGTCGCTTCGCCGCGGGACGGCCCGGCGCAATCGTCGTCGAGGCGACCGGCATCCGCGACGTGCCTTCGGGGCCGCTCCTTCGCATCGGCCACGACCGATTCATTCCGGGACTCAGAGAACTGGTCGAAACAGTCCGACGCGAGAGCGAGGGCCGCACGCGTCTCTTCATACAGATAATTGATTTCCTCTCCGTCAAGCGCCGGCCCGAACGCGCGAAATATTTTGAACGCTTCCTCGTCGTCAACGAACGACACCGGCGCGCGCTCGCCGAGTTGAGCGGGGATGACAGTTGGCTCGCGCGTGATGAGATAGCCGTGCGCGAGTTTCTGAAGTCGGCTGCGGACGACGTGGCGGAGCGCGTGCTCGACGAGCGCGAGCTTGAGTCGCTGCGCTTCGGCTACCGCGAGCGCGTCACGGACACGCACCTCGCGCACGTGCGCGAACTGCCGCGAGTCCTCCCGCGACTGTTCGCGGACGCCGCGCGGCGCGCGCGCGAGGCGGGCTTCGACGGCGTCGAGCTTCACTACGCGCACGCCTACACGATGGCTTCGTTTCTCAGCCGCCGCAACGACCGCGCAGACGGCTACGGCGGCTCGCGTGATGCGCGCGTGCGTTTGCCGCTCGAAGTTTACGAGGCCGTGCGCTCGGAAGTCGGCGACGACTACACGGTCGGCGTGCGCTTCCTCTCGGACGAAGTCATCGAGGGCGGCAGCCGGGTCGAGGACGCGATTTACTACGGGGTCGAGTTCGCGCGCGCCGGGTTCGATTATCTTTCGATCTCGAAGGGCGGGAAGTTCGAGGACGCGAAGCAGCCGAAGGTCGGCCACGCCGTCTATCCTTACACGGGACGGAGCGGCTACGAGTGTATGCCGACGGTCATCTCGGACGAGCGCGGCCCGTTCGGTCGCAACGTTCCTCTGGCCGCGCGCATCAGGCGAGCAGTCAGCGAGGCGGGCTTCAAAACGCCGGTCGTCGCGGCGGGCGGCATCACGACCTTCGAGCAGGCCGAAGAGATTTTGCGGCGCAATGATGCCGACATCGTCGGCATGGCTCGCCAGTCGCTCGCCGACCCCGACTGGTTTCTGAAGGTGAGGACGGGGCGCGGGCGCGAGGTTCTGCGCTGCACCTACACGAACTACTGCGAGGCTCTCGACCAGATGCACAAGCAGGTGACTTGCAAGCTCTGGGATCGCGTCCGCCTCGACGAGCCGAACATCTCGCTTTCAAGCGACGGTCGGCGGAGGCTTCTGCCGCCGCGCTGGTCAGCGTTAAGCGCGGGGAAAGGCAATTCACAGGATGGACAGGATGTGGAGACAGGACGGACGGGATAAAAATTTCAGATTTGAAATTCCGAATTTCAAATGCTCTCAAAGTTTTTATCCCGCGAATCCTGCGCGCTTTTATCCTGTCCATCCTGTGAATTGTCTTAACGCCCGGTCGAATGCGACTCGTACTCGGCGACGAACGCCGGGTCGCGCTTCCTTAAGCTCTCGACGGTGACGCGGCGGCTTCGCGTCATGAGGCTCATGGCGAACTGCGCCGGTTCGAGGCGAATGTAGTCTTCGACGTTCTCGAACCACACGCGGCTCTCGTGCGCGGCCTGCTGGTACTCTTCGACGACTGGGCGACGCGTGCGCTCGAACTCGGCGAGCGCCGATGAAACGTCGCGGCCCGCGGCGAAGAGTCGGAAGAGGGCGATGGAGTCTTCCATCGCGAGCTTCGTGCCCGAACCTATCGAGAAGTGCGCCGTGTGCAAGGCGTCTCCGAGCAGCACAGTGTTGCGCCGGCTCCAGCGCCCGTTCCTCAGGAGCAGAAAATTTATCCAGCGCGAATTGTTCGACAGCAACTCGTGACCGCCGAGGTCGCGCGCGAAGACCTCGCCGAGGTAGCGCCGCGACTCTTCGTCCGTCCGCCTGTCCAGACCCGCGCGCGCCCAAGTCTCCTCGCCGCATTCGACGATGAAGGTGCTGGCGTCGGGGCTGAACTTGTACGAGTGCGCGGAGAAGACTCCGGCGTCCGACTCGCGGAAGGTGAGCGTCAGCCCGTGGAAAAGCTGATGAGTGCCGTACCAGATGTACTTGTTGCGCCCCGCCGCGAGCGCGGGCCGGAAGTCTTCGGCGTAGCGCTCGCGCAAAGTGCTCCCGACGCCGTCCGCGCCGACGAGCAGGTCGCTCCGTTCGGCGAGCGCGTCGAAATCTTCGACCGCCTCGTTGAAGCGTAGCTCGACGCCAAGCTCCGCGCAGCGCTCCTGAAGTATGTTGAGCAGCCGCAGGCGCGCGATGCCTGAGAAGTGGTTGCCGCGCACGCTCGTCTTCGCGTCGCGAAGAACCACGTCAACGTTGTCCCACGTCTCGAAGCTCTCCGTGATGCGGCGGTGCGAGACCTCGTCGGCCTCGCGCAGGTTCGAGAGCGTGCGGCCCGAAAACACGACGCCCCAACCGAACGTCGCGCCCGGCGGGTTGCGCTCGAACACCGTCACCTCGTGCGACGGGTCGTGCCGCTTCATCAGGAGCGCGAAGTACAACCCCGCCGGCCCGCCGCCTATGATGTTGATTCGCATTCGTTAAATGATGCCCGCCTCTGCGAGCAGACGGTCGAGTAGGTCGCCGACTTCCAGCCGCCCGGCCCACTCGCGCAAGTATTCGAGGTCTAGTCTCGCGCCCTGAACTTTTATCACTCCGAGAACGTCCGAGAGTTGTCGCTCGGAGCTTTCGCCGCCGCGGCGATGCCAGAGGAGTTTCGCCAGAATCGTGTCTTCCGGCGTGGCGATGAAGGCCGCGCCCGCTTCACCTGGGAGCAGCGCTTCGAGCCTTCGCCTCTTGAGTTGCAGGCGGCTGAACTCGTCGTCCCGCGGTACGTAGATATCAACTTTGAAGAGCGTGTCGAAGTGTATGACGTTGAACGAACGGCGGAGCGAGATTGCGCGGCGCATCGCCTGCTCGTCAATGTAGTATTCGTCTTTCAAAGCCGCGAAGAGCGGGACGACGTGTTCGGGGCGGAGATCGGCGAGGAGGTCGGCGTCGGCGGTCGCGCGCGAAAAACCTTGCAGCGAACTCGCCACCGAGCCGACGACCAGATAGGGAATTTGCAGGCGGTCGAGTGTGTGAGCTACCTGCAAGAGAATTTCGAGCTGGCTTTTCATCTGAGGCCGACCGACTTCAGTAACCTTTTTCTTCCGGGTCCCAGCCGAATATGCGAATCACGTCTTCACGAGGCAGGAGCCGCGCGGCGAGCCTCTTCCGCAATTCCTCGGCGTCGGCGAGCGGATAGCGGCGACGAAGGTCGGCGACGATGAGCACGTTCCGCGCGTGTATAAGTCCGGCGAGTTGTTCGGCGCGTTTCCACATGGGCGCGCGGCGCAGCATCTCGATATAGACGCGCTCGGCATTCTGGTCTGTGTCGTCGTGTTGCTTGCTCATCACGTGTCCGTCGCGTCGCTCACTCTTTCAGAAGCTCGCGCGCGATGATGAGCTTCTGAATCTCGGAGGTGCCTTCGTAGATGCGTAGCGCGCGAACGTCGCGGTAAAGGCGCTCGACCGGATGCCCGCGGACGAGGCCGTCGCCGCCGTGAATCTGGACGGAGTCGTCAACGATGCGATGCGCCGTCTCGGTCGCGTGGAGCTTGGCCTCGCTCGCGGCGCGCGTCATCGAGGAGCCGGTCGCGCCGTTGTCCTTCATGTAGGCGGCGCGATAGACGAGCAGGCGCGCGGCGTCCAGGCCGGTCTGCATGACGGCGAGCTTCTCCTGAATCAACTGGTGCATGGCGAGCGTGACGCCGAATTGCCGCCGCGTCTTCGAGTGATAGACGGCCTCGTCGAGCGCGCGCCGCGCCATGCCGCAGGCCGCGGCTCCGACGCTCGCGCGGAACGCGTCCATCGTCAGCATCGCGAGGCGGAAGCCGTCGCCCTCTCTCCCGATGATGTCTTCGGCGGGGACGCGGACGCCCTCGAACTCGACTTCACCAATCGGGTGCGCCGCGACCAGCGGCGTGCGCGCGACGACGCGGAAGCCCGGCATCCGCGCGCCGACGATGAAGGCCGAGAGCTGCGCGCGCCCGTCTTCGCGCGTGCCCGTGCGGGCGAAGACGGTGTAGAAGTCCGCGAGTCCGGCGTTCGAGATGAAGCGCTTGCGGCCCGTGATGACATACGAGTCGCCGTCGCGCTCGGCGGTCGTCTGGATGTTCGACACGTCGGAGCCTGCTTCGGGTTCGGTGAGCGCGAAGGCCGCGACCGACTTGCCCGCGCGCGCGCGCTCAAGCCAGAAGTCGCGGACGTGCTCCGCGCCCGCGAGCGAGAGCGCGTAGGTTCCCAGGCCCTGCATGACGAAGGCGAGGTCGGCGAGCGGCGAGTGGTAGGCGAGCGCCTCGCGCACGATGCAGAGCGAGCGCGAGTCGAGCGGCGTGCCGTCGCCGCGCGCGACCGCGTAGCGCAGGAGGTCTGCCTGCGCGAGCAGCGAGAGCAGCCGCCGGGAATTTTCGTCAACGCGAGATTCGTCCTCTCCTTGCGCCAGAGGCTCGACCTCGCGCACGGCGAAGTTCGCGACGCCCGCCGCAAGGCGCGCGTGCGCGTCCGTGAAGAACGGCGTCTCTTCGATAAATCGGTCGCGTGGCATCTGTCATCCCTCCGCTCGGTCGAGCGGATTATAACCCTTTCGCGTCCGATTCTTCGCCCGCCGCGCGACGGTTGAAACGCGGCTCGCGCTTCTCGACGAACGCGCGGTAAGCCTCGGCGTAGTCCGGGTGCTGCATACACAAGCCTTGCGCCTGCGCTTCGAGTTCGAGCGCCGCGTCGAGCGACACGTCCAACTCGCGCTCAAGCATCTCCTTCGTCACCGCGAGCGCGAACGCGGGGCCGCGCGCGAGACGTTCGGCTAAAGCGTTCGTCTCCGACTCCAAAGCGTCGGCGGGCACGACGCGGTTGTAGAGTCCGATTGCGAGCGCTTCATGAGCCGTGATGAAGTCGCCCGTGTAGAGAAGCTCCGTCGCCTTCGACAGCCCGACGACGCGCGGCAGGAGATGAGCCGCGCCCATGTCCGCGCCCGACAGCCCGACTTTGACGAAGAGGAACGCGATGCGCGCCTCTTCGGAGGCGATTCTCAAATCCGACGCGAGCGCGATGCACGCTCCCGCGCCCGCGGTCGTGCCGTTCAAAGACGCGATGACGGGTTTTCGGAGCGCGCGTATGTTTCGCACCAGCTCACAGGTCATGCGCGTGAATTCAAGCAGGCCCTCGGCGTCGCGGCCCTGCAACTCTCCGATGATGTCGCGCACGTCGCCGCCCGAACAGAACGCGCGCCCCGCGCCGGTGACGACGACGACGCGCACGCCGTCTTCGCGTTGCAGGGCGGCGAACGTCTCCGTCAACTCGCGATAGACCTCGAACGTCAGCGCGTTCAGGCGCTCAGGCCGGTTGAGCGTGATGCGCGCCACGCCTTCGCGGACTTCGTAGAGAAATGATTTCGGCTGGATCATTTGAAAGCTCAAAGAACCGCGATGCCTTCGATCTCGACCTTCGCGCGGTCGTCGAGCAGCGACTTGACTTCGACGAGCGCCATCGCCGGGTAGTGCCTGCCCATCAGCGCTCGCCAGCGCTCGCCGACCTCCGCGGTGCGCGCGAGGTATTCGCGCTTGTCGGTGACGTAGATGACGAGCCGCGCGAGGCTGTCGGTCGCGCCGCCCGCCTCGCGCACGACTTCGAGGACGTTTCGCAGAGCGCGCTCGAACTGCTCGACGAAGTCGTCGCTCACGACCTGCTGCCGCTCGTCCCAGCCGACCTGACCCGCGACGAACAAAAGCCGCGCGCCCGGCGGCGTCAAAAGTCCGTTCGAATAGCCGCGCGGGCGGCCCAGAGATTCGGGGTTGATAGGTTTCATAAGTGAGCAGTGAGCGGTGAGCGGTGAACAGTTTCGAGCCGGCAGTTCATCGTGCGTTTGCTCCGACGCCGTCTGCTCACTGCTCACTGCTCACTTAAAAAAGAACCGCTCCGCCGTCAACGTTGATCGCCTGTCCGGTGATGCCGCGGCCTTCTTCGGAGGCGAGCAGGAGCGCGACGGCGGCGACCTCCTCGGCGGTGACGAGGCGGTTCTGCGGACTCATGCGCTTGATACTCGCGAGCGCTTCGTCGCGGCTCCGGCCCGTCTTCGCTTCGATTCGGTCGAGCGCGCGCGCGGTCATCTCCGTGTCAACGTAGCCGGGGCAGATGGCGTTGACCGTCACTCCCTTCGTCGCCACTTCGAGAGCGGCGGAGCGCGTCAGACCCAGAACGCCGTGCTTCGACGCCGCGTAAGCCGCGATGTACGGCGCGCCGGTCTTGCCCGCGATTGAGGCGACGTTGATGACGCGCCCCCAGCCGCGCTCGACCATCGAGGGCAGCGCCGCCCTCATGCAGTAGAACGTGCCCGAAAGGTTGACGGCGATGTGCCGCCGCCAGAACTCGTCCGACGTGTCCGCGAGCTTCGCGCTCTCGGCGACGCCCGCGTTGTTGACGAGAATGTCCGCGCCTCTGTGAAAGGCTTTGTGCGTGGCGAGGAAAAACTCTTTCACTTCCGCCGGGTCGGACACGTCGCAAACGTCGTGCATCACTTCGGAGCCGGTGTCGCGCCGTATCTCTTCGGCGACGCGCTCGACCTCTTCGCCCGTCCGCGAGCACAGCGAAACGCTCGCGCCCTCGCGCGCGAAGGCGAGCGCGATTGCCCGACCGATGCCGCGCCCGGCCCCCGTGATTATCGCGATTCTGCCGGCGAGTTTCATCATCTAAGTTCAAGGTTCAAGTTCAAAGTTAAAAAGCTCCGGCCTTCGACCTCGAACTTTAAACTTTGAACTTTGAACTCACTTCTCAATTCGCGGCGAGCGGCGTTCGAGGAAGGCGCGGACGCGCTCGCGGGCCTCGCGCGACTGGAAGCACTGGAGCTGCGCCTCGGTCTCGTACTGGAGCATCCGTTCAAGGCTCTCGTGCTCGCTCATGTAAACGGCGCGCTTGGCCGCGGCGACTGAGGCGTGCGGCGCGGCGCGCAGTCGCGCCGCAAGCTCTCGCGTCGCCGACGCAAGCTCCGAGTCGGCGACCACGCGGTTGACGAGTCCGAGTTCGAGCGCGCGCCGCGCGTCAATCGAGTCGCCGAGGAAGAACATCTCGCATGCGAGGTTCGACGGCACGGCGCGCGGCAGGAAGTAGGAGCCGCCCCAGTCCGGGTGCAGGCCGACCTTGACGAACGACTGGCTGAAGGTCGCGGACTCGGCGGCTAAGCGTATGTCGCACGCGAGCACGAGGTTGAAGCCCGCGCCGTAAGCCGGGCCGTTGACCGCCGCGACGACGGGCTTGAGCATCTGCCTGATCGCCGTCAGCACGCGCCGGCCCGCGCCGAGCAGCCGCTTGAACTCTTCGACATCGTGCGACTCCATCAACTCGCCCATGCGCCGCACGTCCGCGCCCGTGCAGAACGCACGCCCCGCGCCCGTGATGACGACGACGCGCACCTCCGGGTCGCTCGAAGCGTGCTCCAAAGCCTCGGCCAAGTCGCGCCGCATGTGGCCCGCCAGCGCGTTCAGCTTCTCCGGCCTGTCCAGCGTAATCGTCGCGACGCCGGACTCGAATTCGACGTTGATGTTTTCGTACATGGCTTTTGGGGTGAGCAGTGAGCGGTGAGCAGTAAGCAGTTTTAGGAAACTGTGCATCAACGCGGCCACGCGGCTACTGCTCACCGCTCACTGCTCACTTTCCTTTAAATTGTGGCTTGCGCTTCTCGACGTAGGCGCTCAGGCCCTCGCGCGCGTCTTCGGACTGGAAGAGTTGCTGTTGGAGTTCGCGCTCCAACGCGAGCGCCGACTCGAAGGGAATCTCCGCGCCGGTCTGCACCGCGCGCTTGATGCGACCGACGGCGAGCGCCGCCCTTTCTGGCGTCGTGAACTGCCGCGCGTAAGTTAAGACTTGCTCGTTGAAAGACTCGGCGGTGTCGGCGTCGAAGATTCGGTTGACGAGGCCGAGTTCCGCCGCGCGCTCGAAGTCGAACAGCTCGCCCGTCGCCATCAGCTCAATCGCGCGCGACTTGCCGACCGCCCGCGCAAGTCTTTGCGTTCCGCCCGTGCCCGGCAGGACTCCGAGCGTGACTTCGGGCAGACCCATCTTGCCCGCACCTTTGCGTGCGACGCGGATGTCAGCGGCGAGGGCGACTTCGAGTCCGCCGCCGACGCAGTGGCCGTTGACGGCGGCGATGACGAGCTTCGGCGTCTGTTCAAGGCGCGAGAGCGTCTCGTTCGCGTGGAGGCAGAAGTAGTATTTGAAGGTCGGCGTCACCTCCGACAGCATATTGATATTCGCGCCCGCGCAGAAGAATTTTTCCCCCGCGCCCGTGACGACGATGACGTTGACGCTCTCGTCCATCCGCGCGCGGAGTATCGCGGCGTCGAGCTGTCGCATCATCTCGTAAGAGTAAGTGTTCGCGGGCGGGTCGTTGAGCGTCAGGGTCGCGACGCCTTCACTCACCTCGTAGCCGACGAGTTCGCCCGCGGCATCGCCGCCCGACGCGTCCTTAGCCTTCGCTTCTGCTTCTGCCATCGGTCTTTTGACTCCGTGAAGTTTTTTTATCAGCGCGGTCGAAATTCGCGGCAATGATGGCCGCGTCGAACACGCGAGTCAAGCGCGGGCAAAGCGAAGAGTTCAGATTCGGAGGCGTGCCGTCGCGCGTGGTGCGCCCGGCGCTTGAAAGCTTGACAGTCGGAGCGCGCGGCGCTTAGGGTTTGTCGCGTCCCCGCTCCTGATGTGGAGGCGCATCCGTTCTGGTGAACGGCGCGGTCTTCAAAACCGTCAGCGCGACTGTGAGAGCAGTCGCGGGTGGGTTCGATTCCCACACGCCTCCGCCAAAAAGCCGTCCGCGCTTCGGCACTCAGCCGCCAGCTTTTATTCCCCTCGGAGTCCGTCAACGCCGGTTGACGGCTTTCGCTATTCGCGCGGCGAGCGTCTTCGGCTCTGAACGTCGCACGACGACTTCGGGCGTCCTGTGCCAGCCGGCGCACTCGCGTATCGCCGCGGCCACGTCTTTGACCAACTCATCGCCCGCCGTCACACCTTGCTCAAGGTGGATGGACTTGACCTCGAAGACTCCGTCCTTCCGGTGCGCCTTCGCGTCGAGACGCCCGACGAGCGCGCCGCGGCGCAGGACGGGCAGAGTGAAGTAGCCGTAGCGACGCTTCGGCGCGGGCGTGTAGCACTCCAAACGGTAGTCGAAGCCGAACGCCTCGCGCGCGCGCGCCCTGTCCCACACCAGCGGGTCGAAGGGCGAGAGCAGCGTCGTCAACTCCGGCACGAGTCCGCCGCGCGCCGCCTCCCTGACGAGCCTGCGGTTCTCCGGGTGGAAGAGCGCGGGCGCGTCCCAGTCTTCGACTTCCGTGGTGAGCAGCGCGCCCTCGCGCGCGAGCGCCGACACGGTTTCGAGCGTCTGCCGCTTATCCGTGCGAAAGTAGTCCGCGACCCATCGCGCCTTCGCGACGCCGAGGGCGCGGACGGCCTTGAGCGCCAGCCCGCGACGCGCCTCTTCGACCGCGGGCAACTGTCCGTCGTGCCACGTGGGGAGGACGCGCTCGCGCAGGTCATAGACCCTCTGGAAGTTCACGCGCCGCGCGATCATCAGCTCGCCCGCCGTGAGCAGCATCTCCAACGCGCGCTTCTCGGTCTTCCACTCCCACCAGCCGCCCGCCTTCCCGTCCGTGCGTGCGAAGTCCGCCGAGCGCACCGCGCCGCGCTCGCGGATGTGGGCGAGCAGGCGTTCGATCTCTTCGCGGTGCGCTTCGACCCAGCGGCGCGAGTAGTGCCAGCCCTGCGACTCCGCGTCGAGCATACGGTGGCGGTAGAGCGCGTAGTCTTCGGCGGGGAGGAAGCAGGCCTCGTGCGACCAATACTCGAAGAGCTTTCCCTCGGCGAGCAACTCTTCGAGCCAGCGCGGCTCGTAGTCGCCGAGACGGCTCCAGAGGACGAAGTAAGGGCTGCGGGCCACGACGTGAATCGTGTCTATCTGGAGCGCGCCCATGCGTCGGACGGCGCGCAGTACGTCCTGTTTCGTGGCCTTCTTCGCGGGGCGACGCAGAAGCCCCTGCGCGGCGAGCATCAAGGAGCGCGCTCCTGCTTGTGTCAGTAGCATCGGCCAAAGTTTATTGACGGGCGTGCGTGATGTCGAGGCGCTTCGGGCAGGGCTTAGGGCCTCTTCATTCTTGAGCGGAAAGTGGGTTGGGGTTCACCGCGGAGACACGGGAACTCAGAGGCGGCACGGGGTCGTTCAAATCTCCGTGCGACCTCCGTGTCCTCCGTGCCTCCGCGGTGAGCTTTGTCCCTTAAAGCCCAAGAACGAATGGCCCCCAGGCCGGACTCGTCTTAGAAGAACACGCGCGGCCATAAATTTATCCTTCCACAATCTCACCCTGAGTGACATAATGCCGCCTCCACACGGGAACAGAAATCTTATGGTTCCAACGCCGGACAGGTGGCGGGACAAGAACATTCGGATCGGAGACGGATTGAGTCATTGGTTCATCGGTTCATTTCTTCATTGAATCAATGAGCCGATCACTCATTCACGTAATCCGCAATCCGAAATCCGCAATCGAAAGCTCCTCATATGAGAGACTGGATCGCCTTGAACATGACGCCGGGCGTGGGGCCGCGCGCGGCGGCGAAGCTTCTGGAAAGGTTCGGGTCTGCCGAGGGAGTCTTCGGCGCGCTGAGGTCTGAGCTTGAGCGTCTGCGCCTGCGGCCCGAAGCGGTCGAGTCAATCGCTCTGCGCGACCGCTTCGACGAGGCGGCGCGCGAGCTTGAGCGCGTGCGCGAGATCGAGGGCGCGGACGTGTTGGTGCTCGACGACGGCGCGTACCCCGCCTTGCTTCGAGAGATTCCAGACCCGCCGATCACGCTCTACGTCCGCGGCAGTTGGCAACCGTCGCTCGAAGCGCCCTGCGTCGGCGTCGTCGGCTCGCGGCGCTGCTCGACCTACGGGCAGAACGTCGCGGTCGCGCTCGCGCGCGATTTGGCCTCTCGCGGCGTGACGATCATTTCGGGACTCGCGCGCGGCATTGACGCGGCGGCGCACCGCGGCGCGCTCGAAGCGGGCGGGCGCACGGTCGCCGTGCTGGGCACGGGCATTGACGAAGTCTATCCGCGCGACCACAGCAAGCTCGCCGCGGAGATTCTTGAGAAAGGCGGCGCGCTCGTCACGCAGTTTCCGTTGGGCACGCCGCCCGTCGCCGAGAATTTTCCGTACCGCAATCGAATCATCAGCGGCTTGGGCCTCGGCGTCATCGTCGTCGAGGCCGCCGAAAACTCCGGCTCGCTCATCACCACGCGGCTCGCGATGGAGCAGAACCGCGAAGTCTTCGCCGTGCCCGGCAACATCACTTCGCGCAACTCCTTCGGCACGAACTTTCTCATCAAGGGCGCGGGCGCGAAGCTCGTGCAACAGTGGCAGGACGTTGCGGCGGAGTTCCCGCCGGAGATCGCCGCGACGATGCTGCCGCCCGAAGTGAAGGAGAGGGGCAAGGGCAAGTCGAGCAGGGAAGCGGCGCTGCCCGCAGACCTCTCGGACGGCGAGCGCGCGCTTCTGAAGTTGATTTCGGCGGACGAGGCCGCGCACATCGACGCGCTCTCGGAGTCGAGCGGGATGGCCGTCGCCGAGTTGTCCGGCGTCCTGCTCGGACTGGAGATGCGCGACCTCGTCCGACAGCTTCCGGGCAAGTGCTTCGTCAGAAAACTCTGACGAGCGGCGAAGCAGTCTCGCGCGCCGACGCGACGCGAAGGTCGAAACTTGCGCCGGATTGAAGCGCCGCGCGGCGAACTCAATCGAACGGAGACGCGCTGTTCGTGCTGGCGGGGAGGGCCGCTTGTGTGGTATTCGTTCAACGCGCATTCACTCCGCCGCGACGGGGACAAAAGATGAGCGACTACAAACCGAGTCCGCCAGGCGACTCGATACGGGTGACGATCTTCAACCAGGTCTATAACCTTCGCTCCGCGACGGGCGACGCCGAATACCTGCGCCGCGTCGCGCAACTGGTTGACGAGCGCATGCGCTCAATCGCCTCGCAACTCGCCGTCCACGACGTTGCGAAAGTCGCAGTCCTCGCCGCGCTCAACCTCGCCGACGAGCTTGAGATTCTGAAGGACTCGTTCGAGAGGGAGCTGAGCGCGCTGCTCATGATGCCGCCGGGGGAAGAGGCCGAGCCGTTCGACGCGGCGCAGGACGAGACGCACGACGCGGCTCGTTACGAGACGCCGGGCGAAACGTTCGTCGAACAGCAGAACGACGCGCCCTCGACTACGAGCAACTTATCCTCGACCGCGAGCGCGACGGAGCCGACGCCGGAAAAGGTGATCGCCGACGAGCAAGCCTGGTTCGACTCGGTCTTCGACCCAGACCCGACGCGCGGGAGCGAGAGGCTGAGCGCGCAGGTCTCGACGCGCCTGAAGAATCACGTCTCCGCGCGCTTGCGCCGGCTCCGGCAGCCCGCGCCGAAGCCTTCGATTACTGAAGACACGGGCAGAGACTATTGAGCCGTGCGTGTCGCGGGCGCGTCCAGCGCCGTGACCGAAAGATTTTTTAAGTTGCCTCCAGCTTTAGCTGGAGGATCGGGTGTCCAAGATAAATCCGGCTTCAGCCGAATGTTTCGGCTGAAGCCGGTGAAATCTTTGCTGCTCGTGACCACAGGCCGAAGCCCGTGGCAATTCACGACGCCGCAACACCTCGCCTAAGAACTCAATGACGAATCTGCGGCGCGCCCGCTCGCCGCGAGAGTCGCCGGAGCCTCGCCGTCGAAAACTTCTTGAAGCCTCGAAGCCTCTGAGGTCGTCAACCTCGCCCTCGAAAATTTTTCAAGTTTTCAAAACATCGCCGTCCCGTGTAACAGCCGTCAAAGTTCTGACAGTTCAGAAAGGAGCCAGACCCGTGAGACACTTCCGAACGTTCGCCGCCGCAAGCCTTCTGCTTCTCGTCATCGTCAGCCCCGCGCTCGCCGACATCGCGCCGCCCGACAGGAAGAAGGTCGAGAGGCCGGACGCCATCAGAACCGACCTGCCATACGGGCACATGACGATTGAGACCGTCGAAGGATTGCGCGAGGCTCGGCTGCAAGTCCCGCGCGACATACTCGCCAAGCTCGCGCCCGCCGCGCCGAACGCCGCGGGACTCGTGGACGGCGCGCCGTCGGGCGGCTTCAGGAATTTGAGCACGGTCGTCGCGGGACTCTTCCTCTCGCTCTCGCTCGTGCTCGCCGGCCTCCTGCTCGTCCGCTCGCGCCGACGCGTCGCGGGCCGCGCAATCGCAGCCGCAGTCGTCTGCGTCGTCGCGTCGGTTGCCGCCGCGGTCGCCGCATACGCGAACGCCGCGCCGCCTCCGGGCTGGCGCGTGCAAGACCCCGGCACGCTCCGCAAGGCCGTTTCGGGCAAGCCGCTCGCCGGCTCAGTCCGCGTCGAAGCGGTTGACGTGGGCAGCGAGATCAAGCTCCTCATCCCGGCGCGCGACGGCAAGGGAGACGACGAGGAGTAGCGCGTGCAGAGTGCGACCGACATCGGCCCTTTGCGAGTCGCCGCCGACGGCGCGACGCCACACGCATCGGGCGACGCGAGAACGGCACACGACTCAGCCGCGGCCAACGCCGTCGCGGCGAGTTCGGGCGTCGTGTTCGCGCTCGCCTGCGCGTGCGTGATCGCTTCGTCGGCGGCTCTCGCCGGCTTCGCGCCGCTCGGACTCTCGGTCGCGACGGTCTTCCTCTTCGCGGGGCCGCACAACTGGGTCGAGCTTCGCTACTTCATCACGCGACTGCCCGCGCGTCTTAGTCGCTCGCGCAACTTCTTCGCGCTCGCCGCCGCGGGCGTCCTTCTGCTGACGGCCTCTTACGCCGCGCTCGCGCTCGGCGCGAACTCAAGCGTGTGGGGCGGCGAAGAGTTGTACGCGGGCGTGGCTGTGTGGAACAGCCTGCTCGTCGCGTGGGTCGCCGCGTTGGTTTTCATGCGCGGGAAGTTGTCGCGGCGTGATTGGGCCTGGGCGCTGCCCGCGGGTTCCGCGCTGATTGCTTTGAACTGGCTCGCGCCGCAAGCGTTGAGCCTCTCGCTCGTCTATCTGCACCCGCTCGTCGCGCTCTGGTTCCTTGACCGACAATTAAAACGCACGCGGCGCGAGTGGAGGCGCGCGTATCATCTCGCGCTCGCGCTTCTTCCAGTCGCGCTCACCCTTCTCTGGTGGCGGCTCGCGTCCGCGCCTTCAATCGCGGGCGACGACGCGGTCGCGCTGCGAATCGTCAGGCACGCGGGCGCCGACATCCTGCCGAGCGTCTCGACGCACCTGCTCGTCTCGACGCACGTCTTTCTTGAGACGCTGCATTACGGCGTGTGGCTCGTCGCTCTGCCGCTCGCCGCGGGCGCGGTCGGCGTGCCGTGGCGACTTCAATCCATTCCGCTCGTGCGTCACCGAGACGGCTGGCCGCGCACGATTCGGGTGTTGCTCGCCGCGGGCGCTTTCGCGGTCGTCGCGCTGTGGCTTTGCTTCGTGAAAGACTACGCGACGACGCGCGACGTTTATTTCACGCTGGCGACGGCGCACGTGCTGGCCGAAGTGCCGTTCCTCTTGCGAATGATCTGAACGTAGCCGCTCGATAGCAACAGACGACAGACCGATGCGCCCCACAGACCTCTGGCTCTTCCTTCCGTTCGGCTATCTCTTCTCGGTCGCCATCGAGACGCCGGTTCTCATCTTCGGCCTCTCGCCGCGGCACACGCTCCGGCAAAGACTCTTCGCCGGACTCTGGCTGACGGCCTGCACCTACCCCGTAGTCGCGCTCGTCATGCCGACGCTCTTCGACGGAGCTTCGCGCGCCCTCTACCTCTTCGTCGCCGAGACGTTCGCGCCCGCCGCCGAGTGCGCGCTCTTCTGGCTCGCGTTCGGCGAGAGAAGCGAACTCGGTCGCCGCTCGATGTGGCGCGACTTCGCGGCAATCGTCGCGGCCAACCTCGCGTCGTTCGCCGCGGGCGAGATCGCGGGCGCTTACAAGTGGTTCGGTCTGTTCGGATGAAGCGCGCGCCTTCAAACGCTCACACCTTCGCCCTCTAGTGCGCTGACGTTTGCCTGTCTTCATCTGATTCCCTCCGCGCGTTCTTTCGGCGTGCGTGCGGCTGCGGCTATTCACGGCGGCCCGCGGCGCGCTAGAATCTTCTTACACTTCAAATCAAGCAAGGGGCGTTTGATGAGCAAACTGTTTTCCGCATTCAGTCTGCGCGGGCTTGAGTTCCGCAACCGCGTCTTCGTCTCGCCGATGTGCCAGTATTCGAGCCGCGACGGGCTGGCGAACGACTGGCACATGGTTCACCTGGGGAGCCGCGCGGTCGGCGGCGCGGCGCTCGTCGTCGCGGAGGCGACCGGCGTCTCGCCCGAAGCGCGCATCTCGCCCGGCGACACGGGCCTCTGGTCTGAAGAGCACGCGCAGGCGTTTGCGCCCGTCGCCGCCTTCATCAAGTCGCAGGGCGCGCGCGCCGGAATCCAACTCGCGCACGCGGGCCGCAAGGCTTCGACTCACGTCGCTTGGAAGGGCGGTAAGCCTCTGAGCGAGGACGAAGGCCCGTGGCGGACGCTCGCGCCGAGCGCCGTGCCCTTCGGCGACTGGCCCGCGCCGAAGGAGATGACGCGCGAAGACATCGAGACGGTCATTCGACAATTTGAGGACTCGACGCGGCTCGCGCTCTCCGCCGGGTTCGAGGTCGTCGAGCTACACATGGCGCACGGCTACCTCATGCACGAATTCCTCTCGCCCTTGTCGAACAAACGTGAAGACGAGTACGGCGGCCCGCTCGAAAACCGCGCGCGCTTCCCCCTTCGCGTCGCCGAGGCGGTGCGCGCAGTGTTGCCGCAAGAGCTTCCGCTCTTCGCGCGCATCTCCGCGACCGACTGGGTCGAAGGCGGCTGGGACTTGCAGCAGTCCGTCCAGTTCTCGCGCTGGATGAAGGAGCGCGGCGTTGACCTCGTTGACTGTTCGAGCGGCGGACTCGTCCCCGGCGCGCGCATCCCCGTCGAGCCGAACTATCAAGTCCCTTTCGCCGAGGCCATACGCAAAGAGGCTGGCGTCGCAACGGGCGCGGTCGGCCTCATCACCGAGCCGGAGCAGGCCGAAGAGATCGTCGCTTCGGGCAAAGCCGACGCCGTCTTCCTCGCCCGCGCCATGCTCCGCGACCCTTACTGGACGCTCCATGCTGCTAAGCGCCTCGGCGTTGACGTGCCCTGGCCTGTCCAATACGGGCGCGCGAAGGACTGAAGGATTCAACGGCGAATTTTACCTGAGGCATCAAACGCGGCGGGCCGCGCGTGCGCAGCGCCACGCGCCGAGGCCGAAGAGGAGCGCGAGTATTGGG
>DASRCS010000014.1:0-3649 GCA_035652995.1 Pyrinomonadaceae bacterium | reverse complement strand
GTCCGCCGCGCGCGGGCGGGCGAGAAGATAAAGACGCTCGACGGCGTTGTGCGCGAACTCGACGAGCAGATGCTCGTCATCGCCGACGCCTCGCGCGCGGTCGCCGTCGCGGGCGTGATGGGCGGCGAGGAGACGGAGATTTCCGGCGCGACCGTGGACGTTTTGATCGAGAGCGCGTACTTCGACCCGCAGTCAGTGCGCCGCACGTCGAAGGCACTCGGACTCCAGACCGAGGCGTCGTACCGCTTCGAGCGCGGCGTTGACTACGAGGGCGTGCGCCGCGCGCAGGATCGCTGCGTCGCGCTCATCTGCGAGATCGCGGGCGGCACGGCGACCGTGGACGCGATTGACGTTTACCCCACGAAGATCGAGCCGCCCGTCGTCCGTCTGAGGCCGCGCCGCGTCAAAGAGTTGACCGGCCTCGTTGTCAATGCCGGCGAGAGCGAGCGCATACTCGAATCGCTCGGCTTCGAGTCTCAGGAACCGGACGGCGTGTTTTCATCAAACGATGCGCCCGCGTCGGAAGGCGAGACGGGCGAACTCTCCTTCAAAGCCCCGACGTGGCGCAGGGACGTTTCAATCGAAGAGGACTTGGTCGAGGAAATCGCGCGGCTCGTCGGCTACGACAATATCGGCGAGGCTCTGCCGCCGTCGCCCGTCGCGGGCGAGTACCTCGCGGGCGACAGGCGCAGGCGCGCGGCGCGGCAGGTTCTGACCGCCTCCGGCTTCGACGAGGCGATAAGCTTCAGCTTCGTTGACGAGGCCGCCGCTCTTGACGAAACGGACGCGGGCGTCGGCGCGGGCGAGAGCCGGTTCGAGCTTGTGCCCGGACTTCAGAAGGTCGAAGGTGAAGGCGCATTCGTCCGCCTCTCGAACCCGATCATCGAGGGCGCGCGGCTGATGCGCCCGACGCTCCTGCCGGGCCTGCTCGAATCCGTCCGCAACAACTTCAACCACGCCGCGCGCGACGTGCGCCTGTTCGAGACCGGGCGCGTCTTCGCGTCGGGCGGCGAGGGCGAGACGCGACCGAACGAGGTCGAGGCGTTCGCGCTCGTCCTGACGGGCGAGGCTCTGGACGAAGGCCGGGCGACGGGCCGCGCGCTCGACCTCTTCGACATCAAGGGCGCGCTCGAAGCCGCGACCGACGCGATGCGAATCGGCGCGCTCGAATTCACGAACGCTTCGGTCAGACACTTGCGCGAAGGGCAGTCGGCGCGCGTCTCGCTCGGCGGCGCGGCGGTCGGCACGCTCGGAAGGCTCTCGGAAGAGTTGGCCGCGCGCTACAAGTTCCGCCAGCCCGTCTTCGTCGCCGAAGTGAATTTGACGGCGCTGCTCGCTTCGGGCGAACGTCCCGCGCGCTACACGCCGCTCACGCGCTTCCCCTCGGTCGTGCGCGACGTGTCGTTCGTCGCGCCGCGCGCCGCCGCCTACGGCGACATGAAGCGCGCGATTCTTTCGCTCGGAATCGAAGAGTGCCGCGAAGTCCTGCTCGTTGACGTTTACGAGGGCACGGGCGTGCCGGAAGGGAAGCGCTCAATCACGCTTCGCGTCGAGTACCGCGCCGACGAACGCACGCTCCGCGACGAAGAGGTTGACGCGATGCACGCGCGCGTCGTCGCGGCTCTTGAGGGCGAGTTCGGGGCGCAGTTGAGAGGTTAGAGGTCAGAGGTCGGAGGTCAGTGAAAGCACTTCTGGCGAACGCCGGCGATAAAAAACGGGACGAGCGTCGAACGAAAAAACTGACCTCCGACCTCCGACCTCCGACCTCTGCTTTTTAACTCTTGCCATCGCGCGCGGAGCGGGAGCATAATCGGCGGGCAGTCACGAGGCCGCACTGCTTGGAGAAAGAAGATGGTCGGATTGACCGGGCTGGAGAAGTTCTCACACCTCGAAGACAAAATTTACCGCACCATCGAGCTGACGAAGACGCTCCGCTTGGAGAAGGAGGCGCTCGAGCGCGAGGTCGCCGCCGTGCGGCGCGAACTCGGCGCGCTGCTCGACGAGAAGGAGAGGCTCGAATTGCAGGTCGAGCGCTTGCTCTCCGAGCGCGACACGATCCGCATGAAGGTCGAGGCGATGCTCGACGCTATCGCCGTCCTCGACCCGGAGGCGGCTGAGGTGATGCGCCGGTAGTTTTGGAGTCAACGCCGAATGAGCGCGATCAAGAACCCGTCTGAGGGCACTCCCACCATTCGGGTCGAAATCTACAACCAGACTTACAACATCCGCTCCGACGGCGACAGCGAGTACGTCATCGGCCTCGCCGAGTTCGTTGACCGAAGGATGAGGGAAATCTCTTCGGGCACTCTCACCGTTGACTCGCTCAAGGTCGCCATCCTCGCCGCGCTCCACATCGCCGACGAGTTGCACCGCCTGAAGCGACTCCACGAGCAGGCCGACCAGCAGCTCGCCACCCGCAGCGCCGAGTGCGCCGAGATGCTCGACCGCGTCCTCAAGCCGCGCAGCGCCGAGCCGGTCGCGGCGACGAACATCAGCATCACCTGACACGCGCCTCAACCGCCGCAAAAGAACCGCGCGCCGCCGCTCTCCGTATCTAAAACAGGGGGGCAGGCTTTCAATGATCTACAAATCGAAGAAGGACTGGTGGCTGTTCGGACTCGTCTGGGGCGCGGTTCTGGTGCCGCTCGCCGTCGGACTCTTCAACGTGCTGTCGGGCGACGCGCAACTCGGCTGGACTTTGGTTCGCGTCGGCGTCGGCACCGGCGCGGCGGTCGTGTTCACGACCTACCCACTCGACTACGAGATAGCTTCGGACGAACTCGTCGCGCGCAGCGGCTTCATGCGCTGGCGCGTGCCGCTCGGCTCGATTCAGGAGGTCGGCCCTTCGCGCAACCCGGCGAGCGCGCCCGCTTGGTCGCTCGACAGGCTGCGCATCGAGTACGTCAAAAACGGCGCGACGCGCTCGCTCTACGTCTCGCCGCTCGACAAGGAAGGCTTCCTGCGCGAACTCGCCGACAGCGCGCCGGGGCTTGAGGTGAGGGGCGGGCGCGTCGTGCGTGGCTAGTGAGAAAGAGGCGCGCTCGGTCGCGGAGTTCGCGTGGGCGAATCTCAAATTTCCCGCCCTTGTCAAGCGTGAGGGCGGGATTATTTTTCGCCTTTCGCGGACGGCGGCGGGGGCGTCTGTGCTAGTATCTCGGACAGGCCGAGGGATCGGTTCTGCGCGGCTCGCCACCGATTTACGATGATTGAGCCAACGCCGTAAAAAAGGGAGACCGACGCCGACGCCAGTGCAGTCCCTCATCGAAAGGGAGTTGCCGGAGGCGACGGCTTCGACCGCGAGGTCAGGTCACCCACCTGTTAAGCGCAGGTTCAATTGCGGCTTCGGAGCGGCCAGCGCGGTTCTCCCCCGGCCTTTCTTTTTAAGTGACGGGTGACGAGTGGCAAGCGACGAGTTGAAGACGAGCTTTCCGGCTCGTCACTCGTCACCTGTCACTCGTCACTGCTTTTCCGGCCAATGAGAATCCTCTTCATCGGAGACGTTGTCGCGCGGCCCGGACGGGTCGCCGTGCTTGAGCGCGTCGAAGACTTGCGCGAGCAGCACGCGGTTGACCTCGCCGTGATGAACGCCGAGAACGTGGCCGGAGGGTTCTCGATCACGCCCTCGATGGCCGACGAGTTGTTCGCCGCA
>DASRCS010000013.1:0-7079 GCA_035652995.1 Pyrinomonadaceae bacterium | reverse complement strand
ATGAAGTCGAAAGACCTCGGACGCAAGCGCGGGCGCGCACTCGCGCGGCTTCTGCTCGCCGCCACAGCCGCGGCGCTCCTGCCTCTCGTCGCGAGCGCGCAGCCCGCCGACCCGAGCGCGAGCTACCGCGAACTCATGCAGCAGAGGATGGAGGCGTCGCAGCGCGCCGTCACCGAGACCGTCCGCCGCCGCATCGAGGAGGGCAAGTCCGACAGCACCTTCCCGTCCGACGCCAACCGGGAAGCCTCGAAGCCCGGAGTCGTGCGCGCCTCGCCCGAAGAACAGAAGGCGCTCGCGCACAACGAGCGCGGACTCGACTTCTTCGCGAAGGGCAAGTTCGAGCAGGCGGTCAAGGAGTACGACGAGGCGATACGCATCAACCCGGCGCTCGCCGCCGCCTACAACAACCGCGGCAGCGCGCTCTTCGCGCTCGGTCGCTTCGAGGAGGCCGCCGCGGGATTCCGGCAGGCGGCGCAGGTCTCGCCGAAGTACGGGCAGGCCCGCTTCAACCTCGCGCTCGCGCTCATCAAGCTGGGGCGCGAGAAGGAGGCCAACGACGCGCTCATGGCCGCGGCGAACGCCTACTTCGAGTCGGGCGAGGAGCACCTGAAGAACTGGGAGCTGAAGGAGGCCGAGGAGGACTTCAAAGGCATTCTCCAGATTGACCCCGACTACCCGCCCGCGCACCTCTACCTCGGCCTCGTCTATAACGCCGAGCGCGACTTCGACTCAGCCGTCCAGTCGTTCAACCACGTCCTCGCCAGGCGCCCCGACAACACGGAGGCGCTCGTCGGTCTCGGCTCGGCATACCTCGGCCAGCGCAAGTACGCCGACGCCGTCGAAGCCTGCGACCGCGCGATAAAACTCCGGCCCGCCGACGCCGAGGCGTACTACACCGCAGGCGTCGCCGCGGCCTCGCTCGGCCAGCGCGAACAGGCGCTCGCACGCCTCGACAAACTCCGCCAGCTCAAGGCCGACGACTACGCGCAGCGCCTCTCCGAGTTCATCTCCGAGAAGGCGGGCGGCAAGCAGTAGTCGGCGACGCGAAGACGAAGAGAGGCGCGGCGGAGGAGAGCGAATCAACTCTCCTCCGCCGCGCCTCTTCCAGTTTGCGCCGACGCCGCGGCTGAACATTTCCGGCGTGCGCGTTTCAGTTACCGTCGCACTCGGCTGGCGTGTCTTTAGTGATCGTCCAGGTGACGGCGTCGCCGCAGGACACGACGGTCGAGAGGAAGCAAGTGTCCTTGTCCTCGGCAGTGACCTTGATCTTCGGCTGGTCGCACGTCACGTCCGTGATCGTGAACGACTCGCCGGTCTTGACGGTCGAGTCGGGCAGGAGGTCTGGGCCGAAGTCGTCGGAGTCTTCGTGCGACAGGTAGAGGTTGATGATCTCGCGCTCCGAATTGTTCACCACCTTGATCGAAGCGTCAGCCGGGGCGACGGACGCGCCCGCCTGTGCCGCCGACAGGAGCGCGACGGCGCACAACGCCACGAGCAGGCGCGACGGCCTCGACGAAGAATTTTCCTGCGCCGCTGTCCGCCGGATAAATCTCAGGACGCCGGCTCTGAATCTCGCGGCGCTGACGCCCGCGCCGGATGCCGATTGGTTGTTGTGCTGGCCTGTCACTTTGTTATCGCGCGGAATGTTTCGACTCGTGACCGAATCAGGCGAAGCCTGACGAACCTCATGCGAGAAAGCCGAGCAAGTTTCACCGACTGCAAAGTGGAAACGGAAACGACTGAGGCGATGCCTGGCCTATATACTCCTTCGCCTTCCAAAACACAAGACCACGGTGATTCTTTCGAGCGCCGACGTGAAGCTCCGCGCGCGGCATGAGTCTCGTAAAATTTGCGCGCTGGAATCCGCCAAGCCTCTGCTATATTCACCGAAGACTCGGAAAGGAGCGCTCGCCCGTGGCCTCTCAGCCAGTCGAAGTCTTCTTCTCCTACGCGCACGAGGACGAAGGACTGCGCGACCGACTCGCGACTCAGCTCAAGGCGCTGGAGGGCGAAGGCGTCATCCGCGCCTGGCACGACCGGCGCATCGTCGCCGGCCAGAAGTGGGGCGACGAGATTGACGCGCGCCTTAACTCCGCCGACATCATCCTCCTGCTCGTCAGCCCCGACTTCCTCGCCTCCGACTACTGCCGCACCGTCGAAGTCAAGCGCGCGCTTGAGAGGGACGCGGCGGGCAAAGCGCGCGTCATCCCGGTCATCTTGCGCCCGTGCCAGTGGACGCGGACGCCCATCGGCCAACTTCAAGCACTCCCGAAAGACGGTAAGCCCGTCACGCGCTGGGACGACCGCGACGAAGCGTTCCTCGACGTGGCGGAAGGCATCCGCCTGGCGGCGGAGTCGTTGCTTCCGGGCGACGGCACCGAAGAGGAAACAGACAACGAACAAGAGGAGCCGTTCGTGTCGGTCTCCATCCCGCGCCCGCCCGTCATCGGCTTCGTCGCGCGGCGCGACGAGCGGGGACGCGACATCGTCGGGCGTCTGAAAGAGGAACTCGCGCCGGGCCGCAACCAGCCGGTCACGCTTTCGGGGCCGGGCGGCATCGGCAAGACCACACTCGCCGCCGAAGCCGCGCGCGAACTGCTGGCCGTTTACGAAGGCTGGATAGTTTGGAGCAGCGCCGACGGTCGCGCTGACTTCACGCTCCTCTCGCTCTTAGACGACATCTCGACGCAACTCGGACGCGCAGACCTCCGCACGCTCGCGCCCGCCGTTAAGGAAGAGCAGGTTCGCGCGCTCGTCGCCGAAGCGCCCGCGCTCGTCGTGCTCGACAACTACGAGACGATTACGGATGTGGAGAAGGAGCGCGTCGAGGCTTGGTTCAAGTCGGCGCGGTGCTCCGCCCTGTTCACCTCGCGGCACAGAATCAACGAGACCGTCTTCGTTCAAGTCTCCGCCATGTCGCGCGTGGAGGCCGACGAGTTCTTGGAGAGGCTGGCCGGGCAGACGCAGGACGCGCAGATTTTCACGGCGGAGGTGCGCCGCCGCGTTTACGAGACGGCGGCGGCCAACCCCTTCGTCATGCAATGGGTGGTCGGACAGATTGACGAGGCGCAGGAGCCGGACGCGGTCTTGAAAGAACTGGCGCAAGGCAAGGGCGACGCCGCCGAGCGCGTCTTCGACCGCTCCTTCAACCTCCTTGACGACGACGGACGCGACGCGCTGCTCGCCCTCTCGCTCTTCGCGCCGAGCGCCACGCGCGAAGCACTGTCCGCGGCGGCGGGCTTCGACGACGAGGGGCGAGTGCGAGAAGCGGTCAGGAATCTCCACAGGCTTTGGCTCGTCAAACTATTGGACGCACACCACCGCCTCGCCGTCGAAGGCTTAACGCGCAGCATGGCCGCCTCCCGCCTGTCGGAAGACCCGCGCGCCGACGAGTTCCGCCGCCGCTTCGTCGCTTACTTCCTCCGCTATGCCAGAGAGCGCCGAGAGCCGACGCCCGAAAATTACGACGTGCTGGAAGCCGAGAAAGACAACCTGCTGAGCGCGGCGGAGACGGCATTTGCTTCCGAAGATTGGGGAAGCGTCACGGGGATGGCGTATGCTCTGGCAAAGCCACCGGACAGAGTGTTGTGCGTGCGCGGCTACTGGGGCGAGGCCGTGAGACTCGGCGAGCAGGCGCTTCAGGCAGCCCGGTTTTCACAAGATGAAGCTGGGATTGCCGGTCTCTCGCACAACTTGGCCGTGATGTATCAGAATCGCGGAGAGCTTGCCGAAGCGCGCCGCCTTTACGGCGAGAGCCTTGAGACCAGTAAGAGGCTCGGCGACCATGGACTCGTCGCCATCACGCTTCATCAGCTAGGCTGGCTCGCGCGGCAACAGGGCGAAGTCGAAGAGGCGCGCCGCCTCTACAACGAGAGCTTGGAGATAGAGAAGGGGCTCGACAACCAGAGAGGCGTTGCCTTCACGCTGCACAACTTGGCCGTGCTCGCGGCTGATCAGGGCGAGGTCGAAGAGGCGCGCCGCCTCTTCGGCGAGAGCCTGGAAATCAAGAAGAGGCTCGGCAACCAAGCCTACGTTGCAACCACTTTACACTCGTTGGCGATTCTTGCAGAAGGAGAAGGAGGTTTAGGTGAAGCGCGACGACTTTATAATGAAAGCTTAGAGATCACTAATAGACTTGGCGATAAAGGCAATCTCGCCCTGATTTTTTATAACTTAGGAGGACTCGAAGAAAAGGAAGGCAACAAAGCGGAGGCGGCGCGGCTGTTTCGTGAGTCGCTGAGTATCTTTGAGAGACTTGGTTCGCCTTATGCGGAACTTGCGCGCCGAGAATTGGCGAGGGTTGAGGGCGAGGGTTCGTGAAGGTGAAGGGCTAACGCTTGCGGGTGCGCGGCGCGGTGGTGCGTTTGATGCCTTCGCGAACCGGCGGCAGAGAGGCTGGTGTTGCCACAGGCGCGCGGGTTACGACTCGCGGACGCAAGGTGTAAGATTGCAACAGTATAAGCTCTCTTACCTATCTAAAGGGACGGAACCATTCAATGTCTAAGGAAGCGACGGAGCAGAAGACGAATGGGGTGAGGGTCGAGTCTGACTCGATGGGAAATATCGAAGTCCGGGCAGACCGCTACTGGGGCGCGCAGACCGAGCGCTCGCTGCATCACTTCAACATCGGCTTCGACACGATGCCGCGCGAGTTGATTCGCGCGCTGGGGCTTTTGAAGAAGGCCGCGGCGCTCGTCAACGAAAGTTTGGGCAAGCTCTCGCCGGACAAGGCGCGGCTCATCGTGCAGGCGGCGGACGAGGTGATCGAGGGGAAGTTTGACGAGCACTTCCCTCTGCGCGTCTGGCAGACCGGCAGCGGCACGCAGACGAACATGAACGCCAACGAGGTCATCTCGAACCGGGCGATTGAGATCGCGGGCGGCGAGATGGGGAGTAAAAAACCCGTCCACCCGAACGACGACGTGAACATGTCGCAGTCGTCGAACGACACCTTCCCGACGGCCATGCACATCGCCGCCGCCGAGCAGATGCAGAAGCTGATTCCCGAAGTGCGTCACCTGCACGACGCGATTGACGCGAAGGCGCGCGAGTTCGCCGACGTTGTGAAGATCGGTCGCACGCACTTGCAGGACGCGACGCCTCTGACGGTCGGGCAGGAGTTTTCGGGCTGGGCTTCGCTGCTCGAGCGCGACATCGAGCGGCTTGAGTCTGTGATGCCGGGACTCTACGACCTCGCCATCGGCGGCACGGCGGTGGGCACGGGTCTGAACTCGCACCCGGAATTCGCCGGGCGCGCGGCGGCGAAGATTGCGGAGTTGACGGGACTGCCCTTCAAGTCGCACCCCAACAAGTTTGCGGCGCTCTCGGCGCACGACGAGATGGTGTTTGCGAGCGGCGCTCTGAAGACTCTGGCCTGCTCGCTGATGAAGATCGCGAACGACGTGCGCTGGCTCGCGTCGGGGCCGAGGGCCGGCATCGGCGAGTTAACCCTGCCGGAGAACGAGCCGGGTTCTTCGATCATGCCGGGCAAGGTCAACCCGACGCAGTCCGAGGCGATGACGATGGTCTGCGTGCAGGTTTTGGGCAACGACGCGGCGATAGGCTTCGCCGGCTCGCAGGGCAACTTCGAGCTGAACGTTTTCAACCCCGTGATGATTCACAACCTGCTCCACTCGATCAGACTTTTGAAGGACGCCTGCCGCGGCTTCGTCGAGTTCTGCGTCCGGGGAATCGAACTCAACCGCGCGCGCATCGAAGAGAACCTCCGTAACTCGCTCATGCTCGTCACCGCGCTGAACCCGCACATCGGCTACGACAACGCCGCCAAGATCGCCAAGAACGCGCACAAGAAAGGCATCAGCCTGCGCGAGTCCGCAATCGAACTCGGCCTCCTCACCGGCGAACAGTTCGACCAGTACGTCAAGCCCGAAGAGATGACACACCCTTGAAGAAAGGATGAAGGCCGCAAGGTGAAGGATGAAAGAAAGGCCGTGTGCCTTCACTTCATCCCTCACCTTGCGGCCTTCATCCTTTACGCAGGCACATTCGCGGGTGCGGCGCGCATCTAAATGTCTGCGCGGCCCGCTCGGTCGGGAGTCGCCGCGCCGGGGTCGAGTCTTGGCGCGGCCACTTGCGCGCGCTTTCGCCGACTCTGTATATTTCGCGTTTCGCGTGAGGGGGGTGACTGTGGATGAGTGCAACGCTTGAGACGCTCGAACGGGAAGCGCCCGCGCTCGAAGACTACTTCGGTCTGTCGGACGAAGAGTTGAGCGAGCGCATCGAGTCCGCGCGGCGCGAGCTTGGCCGCCGCCTCGTCATCCTCGGCCACCACTACCAGCGCGACGATGTCGTCTGCCACGCCGACTACACCGGCGACTCGTTCAAGCTCTCGCAGCTCGCGGCCTCGCGGCCCGAAGCCGACTTCGTAGTCTTCTGCGGCGTACACTTCATGGCCGAGTCCGCAGACATACTGAAGCCCGGCCAGCAGAAAGTGATTCTGCCCGACCTCGGCGCGGGCTGCTCGATGGCCGACATGGCGACGGCGGAGCAGGTCGAGGACGCTTGGGAGCAGCTACGCGCAATCGGAGTCGTTGACGAGTTCAAGGTCGTGCCCGTCACCTACATGAACTCGTCCGCGGCGATCAAAGCCTTCTGCGGCGAGCACGGCGGCGTGGTCTGCACTTCGTCGAACGCCGTGCCGCTGTTTGAAAAGTATCTCGCCGAGGCCGACAAGCTCTTCTTCTTCCCAGACCAGCACCTCGGCAGAAACACCGGCGTCAGGTTCGGCATACCTCTGGAAGAGATGGCGCTCTGGGACCCCGCGAAGGAACTCGGCGGCAACACCGCGGAGCAACTGCGCCGCGCGCGACTGATTCTGTGGAAGGGTCACTGCTCCGTCCACGGTCGCTTCCGCTCGCGGCACGTCGAACAGGTTCGGCGCGAAGTGCCCGGCGTCAAAGTCCTAGTTCACCCGGAGTGCGAGCGCGGCGTCGTCGAGAAGAGCGACCTCAGCGGCTCGACCGAGTTCATCATCAAAACGATTGAGGAAGCGCCCGCGGGTTCCGCCTGGGCCGTCGGCACGGAGGTCAACCTCGTCAACCGTCTGATCAAACAGCACC
>DASRCS010000012.1:0-9876 GCA_035652995.1 Pyrinomonadaceae bacterium | reverse complement strand
CGCGGCGAACGCCAGAAACACGGGCGCGCATCTGCACGACGCTTGGGTGAGCGCTCTCTGGGTGCTCGCAGTCCTGACGATGACCGTCGGCAACGTCGTCGCGCTCGTGCAGACGAACGTCAAGCGGCTGCTCGCCTATTCTTCTATCGCGCACGCGGGCTACGCGCTCGTCGGCTTCGTCGCGGCGGGCGCGGCCACGACGGACGAGCAGCGGCAGACCGCGGTCGCGGCGGTCGTCTTCTACCTGCTCTCCTACGCGGTGATGAATCTCGGCGCGTTCGCCGTCGTCACGCTCGTCGCCAGGAGCGGCGACCGGCGCACAGACATCGAAGACTACCGCGGCATAGGCTTCCAATCCCCCGCGCTCTCGCTCACGCTCTCGCTCTTCCTCCTAAGCCTGCTCGGCGTTCCGCTCACCGCCGGCTTCATGGGCAAGGTCGTCGTCTTCAGCGAGGCGCTCAAGCAGCAGTTCTACTGGCTCGTCGTCATCGGCGTGCTAAACACCGCGGTTTCGGTTTATTATTACCTCCGCCTGATCGTCGTGATGTTCTTCCGCGAGCGCACGACCGAGTGGCACGCGCCGCGAATTCCGGCGAGCATCGCTTTCGTTCTCGTCTTGACCGTCGCCGGGGTTCTCTACCTCGGGCTGTTTCCGGGCGGCGTCATCAACGCCTTCCGCACGTCGCAGCCGTCGGCGGTCACGGCACGCCGTTGACGCGAGACGGGGCTTGTCAGGGTTTCGAGGCTCGCGGGAATAATTCGCGCGCGACTTCCGATAAACCGATGAGGGCCGCGACCGCAAAAGAGAACGGCACGCAGGCGCGCGCCGCCGGGGCCAAGCGGGCCGCGCGCGCGGGGTCGCTCGAAAACATCGTCCTCGAAGTCAGGAATCGGATGGGCGACGAGTGGCCGCCGCTGATCTACACCGGACGCGTGCTGGCGATGCGGACGCGCTCGCACGCCGTCCCGCCCGCGGCCAGGAACGTCTCGGTCGAGATTCTACACACACTGCTCGGAGTCGAGTTGAAAGTCGGGAGGCGCAGAATCTCGTGCCCGGACCTCGCGACCGCGCGCTACCTCTCGGTATTCGCGCGCGCGGGCGTCGCGGAGGTCGCGGTGCCCTACGACATCACGAAGATTTCGCACCTGGCCGACGAGTTCGAGTTCGCCTGGCAGCGGATGCTGCTTCTCGCCGACCACGCGACGCGCGAAAGGGCCGCGCCGTTTCGCACGAGGGTGCGCGCCGCCGTCGCGCGCGAGGCGGGCAGGGAGATCGCGGAGGCGGGCGCGGGGACGGCCATCCCGCAGTTCAACCAGAACACCCGGCAGCGCCCGCAGCGCATCTAATAGTTCGGAAAGGGAGGATTCTTTTCAGACCGATGACGCCAGAGACTTCAGGGCAGACGCCGCACGACGCGACCGACTCACTCCCCTTCCCTTACGGCCACCGCCCCTACTGCGCCTACGAGCCTTTCGAGAAGCGCATCGAGACTATCCGCGTGCTCGTCGTCAACGACCTTCTGCGCGACGAGTCGGACATCTCCGACCGCGCGCGCGAGGAGTGGGGCGAGTCGGCCTCCGCGAAGCTCACGACCGAGCGCTATATCTCTTCGCTCGCCGTCGAGAACATCGTCAGCAACATCAACCGGCTGGTACGCGAACCCGACACGCGCGTCGCCCACCTGTCGGAAGCGGTCGAGGCCGCCGCGGAGTTCGACCCGCAGGCGATTGTCCTCTCCGGCACGCTCTCTGACTTCGACTACTACAACCCCGAAGTCATCCGCCGCTTCGGCCAGTTCGTCACCAAGACCGGGACGCCCGTGCTCGGCATCTGCGGCGGACACCAGCTCGTCGGCATCTGCTTCGGCGCGCGCCTGGTCACGCTCGACAACCTCGACCCGGCAGAGCGTCGAGAGGGGCGCGAGTTCGAGTACCAGTACCGCTACATCCGCGTCACCGAGCCGGAAGACCCGATCTTTCGCGGCATGAGCGAGCGCGACGCGGGCGAGTTGAAAGACTACCCGACCGAAGGGCTGAACCTGCGCGTCTGGCAGAACCACGGACTGCAACTCGACCGCGTGCCCGAAGAGTTCCAACTGCTCGCGACCGCCTACCGCTGCCGCAACCAGATGATGGTCAAGCGCACCGCGGGGCAGCTCATCTACACCGTCCAGTTCCACCTCGAAAAATCTTTTCAGGATTTGACGCGCACGCTCCAGCGCGTTGACCCGAACCTCGCGCCCGAAGAGCGCAAGCGCGTCCTGCGCGAGCACGCCAGCAGCCGCACGCTCTGGGCGCACCCGAACGAGTCGCGCGACGGAAGACTCCTCTTCGAAAACTTCCTCTCGCTCGCGCTCGAACACACGCGGCGCGAAGTCTAATTCTAAACAGTTCCGGGTAATGCCGGATTGCGAAACAAAAAGGCGGACAGGCGCGGCGGGGCAAGCCGTCCTTCCCGACCGGCGAACGCGCGGGCGTCGGGCTGTTCAGGCGCAACTCACTTCAGTTGACAGGTCTGGAAGGGCGGCTTGCCCCGGCCCCCTCTCAATCACTTTCCCGCCGGCGACGAATAACCAAAACTCTTCAACACGGACTGTCCTTCCTCGCCCGTCACGAACTCGACGAAGCGGCGCGCCGCCGCCTGTTTCTTCGAGGCGCGCACGACGGCAATCGCCTGATCAATCGGCGCGTGCAGGCTCTCGTCAACTTCGACCGCGCGCCCCTCGCCCTCTTTGAGGAGCGCGCGCGGGATGAACGCCGCGTCGGCGTTTCCCGACGCAGCGAACTGTTTGGCCTCCGCGACGTTCTCAGAATAGACGACCTTCGGCTCGACCTTCTCCCAGACCTTCAGCGCCCGCAACGACTCGACGGCGGCCTGACCGTAAGGCGCGATGTCGGGCTTCGCGATTGCGACCTTCTTCACCGCGTCGCCCGCGAGGTCTTCGACGCTGTTGACGGTCGCGTCTTTCCCCGAAGGCAGCCACAGCACCAGACGACCGCGCGCATAGACGGCGCGCGTGCCGTCGGTCAGAAGACCCTTGCCCGCGAGTTCGTCCAAGTGCGACACGTCGGCGGAGGCGAACACGTCGAACGGCGCTCCGCTATCGACTTGGCGCGCGAGGCTCGCGGTCGCGCCGAAGCTGTTGACGACGCGGACGCCGGTCTTCGCGGTAAACCGCCTGGCGATTTCGCCGAACGCGTCCGTCAGGTTCGCAGCCGCCGCGACCGTGACCTCTTCCGGCTCGGCTTCGCCCGTCTTCTTCTCACAACTCGTGAACGCCAGAAACGACAGCGCGAGCAGCGCCGCGCAAACTTTAATAATCAGAGCGTGAGCGCCCGTCGAACTGTTCATCCGTCGTTCCTTTAAATTTTCCGCGAGTAATCTGATCGTGACCTGACTTTTTCCGTGTCGTTCGTGGCGACTCGTTTCCCGCGTCTCGATTGCCGTCGCTCCGGCGCGGGTGCTATTTTGGCGACCGATGAAAGGGCTTGACCTGTTCCCGCTCTGGCTCTCGCTGCGTGTCGCCGTCGTCTCGACCACCTTCGTCGTCATCATCGGCGTCGCGCTCGCGTGGCTCCTCGCACGCAAGCGTTTCTTCGGGCGTGAGGCTTTGGACGCGCTCGTCACGCTGCCGCTCGTCATGCCGCCGACCGTGCTCGGCTACTACCTTCTCGTCCTTCTCGGTCGCGGCGGCCCCGCCGGAAGACTCTACGAATCTTTGACGGGCGATCAACTCGTCTTCACCTGGCGCGGCGCTGTCGTCGCGGCGTCGGTCGGCGCGCTGCCGCTGATGTTGAAGACGGCGCGCGCGGCAATCGCGAGCGTTGACACGCAGTTCGAGGAGGCCGCGCGCACGCTCGGCAAGTCCGAGTGGCAGGTCTTCCGGCGCGTGACGCTGCCGCTCGCCTCGCGCGGCATACTCGCCGCCGCGATGCTCGCGTTCGCGCGCTCGCTCGGCGACTTCGGCGCGACGCTGATGGTCGCGGGCAACATTCCGGGTCGCACGCAGACCGCGGCAATCGCCATCTACGACGCAACGCAGGCCGGTCGCGACGCGGAAGCCGTCACCCTCGTCCTCATCCTCTCGCTCGTCGCGTTCGCGCTCCTTTATGCCACCAACCGTCTCGCCGCCGCAAACATCAAGTGATGCTCAACGCGCGCGTGCGAAAAACATTTCGGTCGGGCGGCGCGGACGCCGAACGCTTTACGGGCGCGAGCGCGGGCGAGCCGTTCACGCTCGACGTTGAATTCCAAGCGCCGCCGGGCGTGACGATACTCTTCGGCGCGTCGGGCGCGGGCAAGACGCAGACGCTCAAGTCAATCGCCGGACTCGTCCGTCCCGACTCAGGTCTTGTCGCGGTTGACGGCGAAGTCCTCTTCGACTCGGAAAGGCGAATCAACGTCCCCGTGAGCAGACGACGCGCGGGCTACGTCTTCCAGAACCTCGCGCTCTTCCCGCACATGACCGCGCTTGAGAACGTCGAGTTCGCGACCGTAAGCCTGCCGCGCCGGGAGCGGCGCGCGAAGGCCGCCGAACTTCTCGAACGCTTCGGCGTCGGCCACGCCGCGCTCCGCCGCCCGCGGGAAATCTCCGGCGGCGAGGCCCAGCGCGTCGCGCTCGCCCGCGCGCTCGCGTCTGACCCGCGCCTGCTCCTTCTCGACGAGCCTCTGTCCGCACTCGACGAGCCGGTCAAACTCGGAATCATCAACGACCTGAAGGAGCTGAACGCCGCGCTGCGGCTGCCGATTCTCTACGTCACGCACAGTCGCGACGAGGCGCTCGCCCTCGGCGAGCGCGCGCTCGTCTTCGAGCGCGGGCGCGTCGTCGCCGAGGGCGAGCCGCACGAGGTCTTCGGCGCTCCGAGGACGACGAGCGTCGCTCGTCTGACCGGCGTCGAGAACATTTTTGCGGGGCGGGTTCTGTCGCGGAGCGAGTCGGCGGGGACGATGACGGTCGAACTCCTCGGACGCGAGGGCGAGTCGTGCCGCGTCGAAGTCCCGCTCACGCGAGCGCGAGACAGTGAACGAGTAACGGTCGCCGTCCGCTCCGGCGACATTCTCATCGCGACCGAGAAACCTCACGGCATCTCCGCGCGCAACGTCCTCGCGGGGCGCGTCGCTCGTGTCGAGCAGCGTTCCGAGCAGACGCTCGTCGGCGTCGAGTGCGGCGTCGTGTGGGTCGCGAGCGTCACGCGCCAGTCGCTTCGGGAGTTGGAGATCGAAGTCGGCAAGCCCGTGTGGTTGGCTTTCAAGACTTACTCTTGTCGGATTTTGGATGAGGCGTAAGAATCAAGGGACGTTCTCGACCGTGCGCTCCATCAGTCGGTCAACGACGGCTTTGAGGTCGCCGGTCTCCCCGAAGACCTGAAGCTGCTCGTCGGCGGACGTGCCGCGTTCGAGGATGGTGTGGATGTGCTCGACCTCTTTGCGCGAGCCGAGCGGGTCGAGTACGTCGTCAACGAAGTCGAGCAGCTCGCGTATGAGGTCGCGCGTCGGGACTTCCTTCTGCTTGCCGAAGTCAATCATCTTGCCGTCCAGCCCGTAGCGCACCGCGCGCCACTTGTTCTCCTGAATCAGCATCCGACGGTAGAGGCGGAAGCCGAGGTTGCGCTCGATGAGCGAGTCGAGCTTGGCGACGATGGCCTGGAAGAGCGCGGTGATGGCGACCGTGTCGTCAACGCGCGTCGGGATGTCGCAGACGCGGAACTCAAGGGTCGGGAAGTTCGGGTGCATCCGAACGTCCCACCAAATCTTCTTCGGGTTGCTGATGCTGTTCGTCTTCAGCAGCAGGTCAACGTAGCGCTGGAACGACGCGTAAGAATCGAAGTGGTCGGGGATGTCCGTGCGCGGGAATTTTTTGAAGACCTCGGAGCGGTAGGACTTCAGGCCCGTGTTGACGCCGAGCCAGAACGGCGAAGAGGTCGAGAGCGCGAGCACGTGCGGGAGGAAGTAGCGCGCCGCGTTCATGATGTGAACCTGCCGGTCGCGGTCGGCCACGCCGACGTGGACGTGCAGGCCGAAGATGAGGAGCGAGCGCGCGACCATCTGCAACTCCTCGACGAGCAGCGTGTAGTGCGCGTCGTCGAAGATGCGCTGCTCGCTCCAGTGCGATATGGGGTGCGTCGAGGCGGCGACGATCCTCAGTCCGTTCTTGCGCGCGAGTCCGGCGATGACCGAGCGCAGGTTCGTGATGTCGGCGCGCGCCTCCGCGATGTTCTTACAGATTCCGGTGCCGACCTCGACCTGCGACTGGATCATTTCGGGCTTGACCTGCTCACCGAGG
Source organism: Pyrinomonadaceae bacterium (assembly GCA_035652995.1). Lineage (GTDB taxonomy): Bacteria > Acidobacteriota > Blastocatellia > Pyrinomonadales > Pyrinomonadaceae > QHXN01. The sequence goes on along the minus strand of DASRCS010000012.1, from coordinate 3,592 downwards.
ATCATCCGCCCCTCTTCGAGCATCTCGGAGACGTGCGAGCGCAACTCGCGCGTCTGCGGGTCAACGATCTGAAACTCCTCCTCGATGCCGAGCGTGTAGCTTTCCGGTGTCATCTCGGTTGTCCCTCTGAAAAATCCGACGCGGCCCCGCTCAGCCTTCGTCGGCGAGCGAGCGCTCCAAGTGCGCGCGGTCTTCGTCCGAAAGCCCCAGGAAGTTCACGCCGACGCCGCGGCTTGGGTTGCTGTAAACGACCTCGCCGTTGCAGACCAAGTCGCGACCGCCGACGGGGATGCGTAGCGTCAGCACCGAGCCTTCCGGTATCTCCGCCTTCGTGTTCATGTAGAGACCGCCGGGGCTGATGTCCTGCGTGCCGGCGACGCCGGTCAAGTCCGCGCCGTCGAAGAACACGTCGATGATCAGCCGCGAGCGCTCGTAGCGCCGGCGCTCCTCCTGCGGCGACTCGCTGTTGACATAGTTCATTGTTAGCTTCCGTCCTGTTCGCTAGATCAAGCCACAGTCACGCAGCGGAGCGAAGTTTGTCTCTCAACATCTCGCTCACCAAGCGATTCACTGTGACGCCACGCTCCTTGGCCCGTGCGCGTAAAACTTCCATCAAACGCTCGTCAACTTCTACTTCAAAACGGCGGCGCTTCAGTTCTGCCTCCGCTTCGATGGTCACGAAATGCTCCGAGTAGTCGGTTGTGTCGTGCGTGTCCCAAAACTCCGCCGCCTCTTCGTAACTATTGAACTCGTCCGGGAGTGGGTCAATCTGCTTCCGCTTGCTGCTCATAGTACCTTCGCTCCGACTTGGTCATGTCACGCGCCGATATCGGCAACGCCGAAGAACGTTTCTAGCGGATGAAAAATACGACCAAATATCTACCGTCGTCCGTCTGTCCGTAAGCAACGTACAGGTCTTCACCTTTTACGCGCCCCCTTTGTGCTTTACGAACGTGCGGCTTGAAAAACAAAACTTGCTCTACCTCATCAGCAGAAACGCCGTGTTTGGCCTCCAGTTTATCAACGAAAGCGTCTCTCCAGATGACTTCGCGAAGCCGCCTCAACTGAGTCCAGAGGGAATTAACTTTTCTCGCCGATGACGTAAGTCGGAACCATGCCGCCGCCCGACGAGACGTTCGCCAGTTCCGTGAACGACAGGCGCGTGAAGGCCGAGCCTACCTTGCCGTGGAAGAGGAGCGGGTCGAGGTCAACCAACTGCTCCGCGAAAACTATCGAGCCGTCTTCGGCGAGCGCCGGGAAAGTTTCGCGCGCGGTCGGCACGCGCTCCTGCACGAGATAATCGCCGTTGGCGAGCGCCGAGCGCAAAGCCTCGTCCCAAGCGATCTGGTCGTTGCTCCAGCCGATGTAGATGCCGTGGCCGCCGTAGTCGTCATTCGGCTTGAGCACGAGCCGATGGCTGTTGGCGCTGATGAATTTGACGAGGTCAACCGTCTCGCCGTCCTTCTGCGTCTTTCCCTCGCGCACTTTGCGCGTCCACGGGACGTGCCGGCGAATCGCCTCGTGCTCTTCCGACGTGAAGAGGTGCGCGTACCTTTCGTCGGTCAGCACGGCGAAGAGCGCCTTCTTATGAATCAGCTTCGACCGAAAACTGTTGACCATGCAGACGGCGCGCGCGCGGCAGGCTTCGAGGAGCGCGGGCTGCCCCTTCATGATCGGCAGGTACTCGTTGACGAGCAGCCGCTTGTAAACGATGTCAATCTCGAAATCGCCGCAGCGCAGGCGACCGCCTGAGAATTCAAGCTCGTCGGGCGAGCAGATGACGGAGCGGTGCCCGGCGGACTCGAAGTATTCGCGGAACAGCTCGAACTCTTTTTGCGTCGGCAGCCCCTTCAAATCAACGATGGCGATTGTGGGCTTGTCGCTCGCGGCTGCCCCGGCGAACTCGCGGTAGGCGGCGAGCAGAGTTTCGAGCAGGAGCGGTCGCCCTTCAAAGCGCCGCAACTTATACCTTTCGGCGAAGCGCCGCATGACGGGCAGGCTTGAGAAAATCTCGTATGCGGCGTCGGCGTAGGCGATGCCCGCCGGACTCTCGCCGTTGAGTTCGACGAAGCTGTACGCGCCGCCCGTCAGGAACGAGTCGAGGCGCGCGGTCGGCGAGACGGCGCGGTAGCCGGGATCAATACGGACGAGTTCGCGCTCGATCTCCGTGAGTCCGAGTTCGTCAACGATTCGCTCGTCGGCGACCGCGGCGTCCTTAACTTTCTCGATTGCGCTCCAGACCGTCTCGCAGACGCGAGTGACGCGCGCGAAGTCGTCTTCGGTCACGAAGTGCGGGCGAAGGTACGGCGAGAGGCGGCGACCGCCGAAGATGAGCTTTGCCCGCTCCAACCCCTCGTCGAGCATACGCCGCGACGACTCGGCAACGTCACCCTCTTCGAGCAGTTGATGATAGAACTCTACGGCCTCCTGCAACATTGCGTCCTTGAAGCCTTCGGTTGTTTTGATAGAACGAGCGGCGGCACAAGATTAGCACAGGCGGAAATAAGGCAAAAGTAAAAAGGCAAAGGGCAAAAGAATCGGAACAGGAAACAGCGCGGCCCTCATCGTCAACGGCGAGAGCCGCGCCATTCTTTCTCTTAACTTTTGCCTTTTGCCTTTTTACTTTTGCCTTCGGCTCTCCCCGGCGGGCGAGACGTTGATCGTGAGGTGGCGTCCTTGGCGGACGACGCCGAGCGCAATCGGCGTCGTGGCTTCGTATGCGGAGACGAGGCGTCCGAAATCAGACGGCGTGGCCGGCGTGCCGTTGAGAGTTTCGATGAGGTCGCCCGCGAGCAGCCCGCTCGCGGCGCAGGGGCTGTCGGGGCGGACGGCGACGACGAGCAACCCTTGGCTCGCGCCGAACCGGGACGCGCCGCGCGCGTTCAGGCCGACGGCGCTCAGGCCGAACGCCTGCAAAGGCGTCGAGGCGGGAGTGCCCGCGCGCGCGATGACGGGGTCGCCCGCGACGTAGAAGCGTGCCGACGCGGCGCGCGCCTCGGCCTCTTCGATCTGCTCGCGGACTTTGTCGAGCCGCTGCCGCGTCTCCTGAAGTCTTTGCGCCAACTGCGCCAGCGCCGCCATGTTCGCCGCGCGCTGCTCCTCAAGCTGAATGCTCTCGACCTCGCCGCTCAGCGCGGCCAGACTCTCGCGCGCGGCGCGCTCTTCGGCCTCGGCGGTCGCGAGCGCGGGGTTCTGCGCGCCCTTGAGTTGGACGGAGAGATTGAGCGGCTTCTGCTCGAACGCGCGCCAGACGGTGAAGTCAACGAGCGAGCCGACGCCCGCCTCCTTGAGCGAGAACGAAAGGTCTTCGACGCCGCGCACGTCGCGCGCGCCGACCTGCGCGATCAAGTCGCCGGGTCGAAGTCCGGCGAGCGCGGCTGGCGTGCCCGGCGCGACCGAGGTGAGGAAGACACCCTGCCCGTTCTGGATGTGAGGCAGGGCGAGTTCGGGCTTCCACCCTAAGCCGACCCAGGTTCCGAGCGGCGCGCGGAAGGCCGCGTCGCCGCGCGCGCCGAGCCACGGCTGCGGGGCGCTCGCGCGAAGTTTCAGCACGCGCTCGCGCGCGCCACGGATCGTCTCGACCGGGACGATC
>DASRCS010000011.1:0-25915 GCA_035652995.1 Pyrinomonadaceae bacterium | reverse complement strand
ATCAACCGCACGCCGCCGAAGACGCAGGCCGCGCTCCTCGAAGCGATGGAGGAGCGGCAGGTGACGATTGACGGCGAGCTGCACCGCCTCTCCCCGCTCTTCACCGTCTTTGCGACCGAGAACCCAATCGAGTACGAAGGCACGTACCCGCTGCCCGAAGCGCAGCTCGACCGCTTTCTGCTGAAGATTCACGTCGGCTACCCGAACGCCGACGAGGAGGCGCGCGTCGTCGGCAACTGGGACTCAGGCTTCAACGCGCGCCGCCTCGAACTGGTTGACATCCGACCGCTGCCAGAGCCGGACGCCGTCATGCGCTGCCGCGCGGAGATTCAGTCGGCGCGCGTCGAGCCGGGAGTCCGAGCGTACCTCGTCGAGATCGTCCGCCGCACGCGCGAGCATCCTTCGGTCGCCTACGGCGCGAGTCCGCGCGCGTCGGTCGCGCTGCTGCTCTGCTCGAAGGCACTCTCGGCGATGCGCGGACGTTCTCTCGATTGAGTTCAAGCTCAACCTGCTCTCGCCCGCCGCGGGCGAGAGGTTCGTCGCGCGTGCGCGGGTCAAGCGCGCGGGCCGCAACGTCACCGTCTGCACGGGCGACCTCTTCGCCGTCGCGGGCGATTCGGAGAAGGCGGTCGCGACGATGCTCGCCACGATGATGACGGTCGCGCGATGAGAACATGAACGCAACCGCCGGTCGCCGGTCGCAGCCACGCGGCGGGCGGAAACAGAAACTTCGACACGGATGCGCTTCGTCTTCACAAAACTCTTCTACGCGCTCGTCGCGCTCGGACTCGTGCCGCTGTCGCTGTCGTGGGGCCGCCCGTGGCTTCGTTGGGTCGCTGTCCTTTTCGACGCGGCGCTCGTCGCCGCCGCCGCACTCGACAGCCGCGCGAGCCGCCTGCCCGCGGGGCTTGAAGTCGAGCGCGAGTTCGGCGGGCGCTTCCACATCGGCGCGGAGACCGAAGTGCTCATCCGCGTCAGCAACAACACGCCGCGCGCGTTCAAACTCAAAATCAAAGACGAGTACCCGCCGGAGTTGATTCTGCTCTCGCCGCGCGAGGCGGAGCTGACGGTCGGGCCGCTCGAACAAAAAACTTTCATCTACACGCTGAAGCCGCCGCGCCGCGGACGCTTCGAGTTCGGGCGCGTCGCCGTGCGACACCGCTCGCGGCTCGGACTCGTCTGGCGCGACGACGCGGTCGGCTCGACCGCGGTCGTCAAGGTCTATCCGAACATCCGCCGCGCGCGCGAGGCCGAGTTGAAGGCGCTCGGCGCGCGCTCGCTCGTCGCGGCGCAGCGTCGCGCGGCTTGGCGCGGCGAGGGCAGAGATTTTGAATCCTTGCGCGAGTACGTGCCGGGCGACGAGCTTCGACACGTCTCGTGGAGCGCGACGGCGCGGCGCGGGAAGCTGACGACCAGACAGTACCAGATCGAGCGTGACCAGACTTTGCTCGTCGCGCTCGACGCCGGAAGACTCATGACCGCGCGCATCGAAGACGAGTCGAAGTTCGACTCGGCCATCAACGCGGCGCTCGCGTTGATGAGCGCGGCCCGTCGCGCGGGCGATCAGGCGGGCATCGCAGTCTTCGGTCGCCGCGTCCGCGCTTTCGTCCCGCCGTCGAAGGGGCGCGAGCAGACGGACGCCGTGCTGGAAGCGCTGCACGCGGTCGAGCCGGAACTGATCGAGCCTTCCTACACGCGCGCCTTCGAGTTCGTCGCCGCCAACTGCAAGCGCCGCTCGCTCGTCGTGCTGCTGACAGACCTCGTTGACGAGGAAGGCTCGCGCGAGCTTCTCTCCTCGCTCCGCATCCTCCGGCCCCGCCACCTCCCGCTCGTCGTCACCATCGCCGACCGAGACCTGCGCGCCTCGGTGCGCGACGCGCCCGCGAACTCAAGAGAACTCTTCGCGCAGTCGGTCGCCGAAGAGATCATGCTCCAGCGCGAGGCCGCGCTCCGCCTCGTCGAATCCCAGGGCGGACTCGCGCTCGACGTGACGACCGCCGCGCTCGTGCCTTCGCTCCTCGAAACCTACATCCGCGTGAAAGAGCGCGGCCTTTTGTAATTCAGTCGTTGTCGTGAGGACTTGACGAAGGGCGTCGTTCACCGTCATTCGCCGGAGAACGTGATGCGCTCGTAAACTTCCGCGAGAGGGATTCGGCAGTTGATCGAGTCGAGCGCGAGGGCGGAGTCGAGGCCGCTCACTTCAGACTTCGACCATGTGCCGTCGGGCTGGCGCGAGAAGCGTTCAAGTCGCGGCTGGTCTTGAGAGACGAGGACGTAGTCGCGCAGCGTCTCGACCCTTTTGTAGCGCTCGAACTTCTCGCCGCGGTCGTAGGCCTCGGTCGAGCGCGAGAGAACCTCGAAGACGACGGTCGGGTTGAGCAGCACGTCGCCGTGCTCGTCCTCGAAGACCGGCTCGCCGCACGCGACCGCGAGGTCTGGGTAGGAGTAAAGTCCGGCCTCGCCCGCGCGGACTTTCATGTTCGGCGAGAAGCCGCGGCAGGGCGTGCCCCTCAGTTGCGTGCCGATGACGACCGAGAGGTTGAAACAGATCGTGCTGTGCGCCGGACTCTCTCCGGCCATCGCGTAAACGAAGCCGTCGAGGTACTCGTGACGAATCTCTGACTGTCGTTCGAGCGACAGGTAATCGCCCGAAGTGAAGACCGGCATCGCATGGGGCAGTGACATGACTTTTCTCCTCCAAGCGTCGGCGCGTGCGCTCTCTCCCCGGCGGAAGCGATTATAACCCGAAATGCCCGCGTCGTTAGTCCAATCCGTCGCCTCGCCAGGATGCGCGGCGTCCCCGGCGAATCATCGTCAGAGACTCTTTGACTTGGTCTCGTCATGTTCCGCCCCTCTGCCCGCGAGCAGAAGGTAGGAGTAGAGCGCGACGCCGGTGACGGCGGAGACGGTGAACTTCATCGCGGGCGGAATGTCGGCGGGCGAGATGAAGCCTTCGATGGTCGCGGCGACGGCGAGCAGGGGCACGCAGCCCGTGATGAGGTATGCGGCCTCGCGGCCTCGGAGTCGAAGGTTGTCGGAGCGCGGGATGTCGCCGGGGAAGAGGATCGCCGTGCCGAAGAGGAGGCCCGCGCCGCCCGCGATGAAGATGCAGGTCAGCTCGATGACGCCGTGGCCGGCCATGAAGGTGAGGAGTTCCGTGCCGTAGCCCGCGCGGAACGTGAGCGCGAGCACGGAGGCGATGTTGACGCCGTTGAAGGCCATGTAGAAGAGCGTGCCGACGCCGAGGAGCGCGCCGTAGGCGAAGGCTTTGAAGGTGACATAGATGTTATTCGTGGCGATGGCCGCGCCGATGATCTGGTTCGCCTCGTTCGCGTTCTTCCACCAGCGCGGCTTGCGATTCAAAATCTCCTCGCGGAACTGCGGCGGCACGCCCGCGAGTTCCGAGAACTCGGCGTCGTGCATCGTGCCGGCGAAGCCGACGGCGGAGAAGAGCATGAAGACGGCGAAGGCGAGCGCCGTGAACCGCCACGTGCGCCGGAACGTGCACGGAAAATCGCGCGCGAAGAAGTCGCGGATGCGGCGTCGGCCTTCCGCCGCGTCGGCGCGGTAGATGCGACCGTGGGCGCGGATGACGAGGCTGTTGAGGTAGTTGACGAGGCGCGGGTCTCGGCTCTCGGCGCGCGCTATCGCGAGGTCGGAAGAGGTGCGCCGGTAGATGCGACCGAGTTCGCGCACCTCCTCGCGGTGAAGCCGGCGCAGGGAAGAACGGTCGAGCAGCCTCAGCAAGTCTTCGAGCCGCTGCCACGCGCCCTTTCGCTCTTTGATGAAACGGTCGGATGAAGGCATGAGAAGTTTTCCGCGTCGCAACCTTCGATGAAAAGGTCGGACAGCGCTTCGGCTTTCGTACTCGACTTTAACACAAAGTCGGACGTGCGGGCGGCACGGGCGAGCGCGCGTGCGGCGTTCGTCACTTTTAGTCAAGGTTTGCGTAACGTCCGCGGCAAGCCTCGGAGCTAACGTGGCGTGGCGGGAGTTCATATTTTTTCGGAGTAATCGCTCGCACATGAGTTCAAAAACCGTCAGGCGCGGCGGCGGCGCGGACGAGCGGAAAGCGTCGGGCGTCGCGTTCATGTTGCGCGCCCTCGGCCACAGGAATTACAGGCTCTTCTTCAGCGGCCAGAGCGTCTCGCTCATCGGCACTTGGATGACGCGCATCGCGACGAGCTGGCTGGTCTATCGGCTGACAGGCTCGGCGCTGCTGCTCGGCGTCGTCGGCTTCGCGGGTCAGATTCCTTCTTTCATACTCGCGCCGTTCGCGGGCGTCCTCGTTGACCGTTGGAATCGGCATCGGCTGCTCGTCGCGACGCAGGTGCTGGCGATGATTCAATCGCTCGCGCTGGCGATCCTGGCGTTCACCGACCTCATCAACGTCCACTACATCATCTGGCTGAGCGTCTTTCAGGGACTCATCAACGCCTTCGACATGCCCGTGCGTCAGGCGTTCGTCGTCGAGATGGTCGAGCGGAGGGAAGACCTGCCGAACGCCATCGCTCTGAACTCTTCGATGGTCAACGCGACGCGGCTGCTCGGCCCTTCAATCGGCGGCGTCATCATCGCGGCTGTGGGCGAGGGCTGGTGCTTCATGATTGACGCGATCAGCTACATCGCCGTCATCGCGTCGCTGCTCGCGATGACGGTCACGCCGCGGATGACGGAACATCTCAGGGAGGCGAACGTGCTGCGGCAGCTCAAAGAAGGTTTCACTTACGCCTCGCGCTTCGCGCCGATACGCGACGTGCTTTTGCTCCTCGCGCTCGTGAGTCTGGTCGGGATGCCTTACACGGTCTTGATGCCGGTCTTCGCCGACGAAGTGCTGCACGGCGGGCCGAACACGCTCGGACTGTTGATGGCCGCGTCGGGCGTGGGCGCGCTCGCGGGCGCGATGTTTCTCGCGGCGCGAAAGTCCGTGCTGGGTCTGGGCACGCTCATTCCTTTGACCGCCGCGGCGTTCGGCGTGGGGCTGATGGCCTTCTCGTTCTCGCGCGTGCTGTGGGTCTCGCTCGCGCTGATGGTCTTGACGGGACTCGGCTTCATGGTGCAGATGGCCGCGAGCAACACCGTGCTTCAGACCATCGTCGAAGAGGACAAGCGCGGGCGCGTGATGAGCTTCTACACGATGGCGTTTATGGGCACCGCGCCGTTCGGGAGCCTGCTCGCCGGAAGCGTCGCCGACCGGATAGGCGCGCCGCACACGCTCCTGTTCGGCGGGGCGGGATGCATCGTGGGCGCGCTCTGGTTCGCGTTCACGCTCCCCGCTTTGCGCCGCGACGTGCGCCCCATCTACGAGCGCATCGGCATACTCCCCGAAATGGCGGCGGGCATTCACACCACGTCGGAGTTGAGCGTCCCGCCGGAGACGTGATCGAAGATTTGAACGGAGGCTTCGCGCGGACGCTCCGGGCAAGGAGTTCGGACGCAGCCGCCGAAGACCCGCGCTCCGCCAACGCTTCTGCAAACGGGAGGCATTTATGAATCTGAAGACGCTCCGCGTGACTTCGTTGAGATGGATTGCAGCTTTCGTGTTGGTTGTGACCGCGGCGGCTTACTTCGCAAGGCCGGCGGCGCGCGCCGTCTCGGCTGAAGGGGCTGAGCCTGCGCCGGCTGGTCAGGAGTTGTTCAACCTCGAACGCCGCATCAGCCTCGTCGAGCAGCGGCTCAACACGATTGAGCTGACCGTCAACCGCGTCGAGCAGCAGACGCGGTACCCGTCATCAGTCCCGCCCGCAAACCAGAGCGTGCGTGACACGGAACTCGAACTGCTGCGCTCGCAGGTCGAGCTTTTGCAGCGCCGCGTCGCCGAAGACGAGTGCGGGCTTGTCAGGCTCGACGAGCGGACGCTGACCCAAACCGCGCGCGCCGCGCGCCGCAGCGCCGCCGACGGAAACGACGACCCGTGCCGGCAGAACTTCGACTCGCCGCTACGTCTCTCGGCGCGGCAGTAGTCGCTGCGCCTTTGCGCGCGGCAGTAGTATGATTCGCCGCCGGTCGCCGCCGCGCCGCGCGCCGACCCGCGTCGCGAGCGCCTTGCCGAAAACTGAAGCGCCGGGTTGGAGCTGTCCGCATGGATCGAATCGTCGAGTGTGTGCCGAACTTCAGCGAGGGGCGAAAGGCCGAAGCGGTCGCGCGCCTCGCCGAAGCGGTCGAGTCGGTCGAAGGCGCGCTCGTCCTCGGCACGCACGTTGACCCGGATCACAACCGCTCGGTCGTCACCTTCGTCGCGCCGCCCGAAGCGATAGTCGAGGCCGCGGTGCGAGTCGTCGCGCGCGCCGCCGAGTTGATTGACTTGAGCCTGCACGCGGGACAGCACCCGCGCATGGGCGCGTGCGACGTTCTGCCGTTCGTCCCCGTGCGCGGCGTCTCGGTCGAGGAGTGCGTCGCGCTCGCGCGCGCGGCGGGCGAGAGAATCTGGCGCGAGCTTCAGATACCCGTCTATTTCTACGAGAGCGCGGCGACGAGGCCGGAGCGCAGGAACCTCGCCGACGTGCGGCGCGGCGGCTTCGAGCTTCTGCGCGAAGAGATCGGCACGAAGCCGGAGCGCGCGCCCGACGTTGGCGAGCGGCGCGTCCACCCGACGGCGGGCGCTTGCATCGTCGGCGTGCGGCCTCTGCTCATCGCCTACAACGTCACGCTCGACACGCGCGACATCTCGGTCGCCAAACGAATCGCCCGCGCGATTCGAGAGCGCGACGGCGGGCTGCCCGGTTTGAAGGCGCTCGGCTTCGAGCTTGAGAGCCGCGGCGTCGTGCAGGTCTCGATGAACCTGACGAGCTACGAGCGCACGAACATTCATCAGGCGTTCGAGGCCGTGCGGCGCGAGGCCGAACGTCTGGGCGTCCCCGTCATCGCGAGCGAGATCGTCGGCCTCGTCCCGCAGTCGGCGCTCGACCGCGCCGCCGCACACTTTCTTCAACTCGAAAACTACTCGCCCGACCTCGTTCTGGAAAACCGCATCGCCGCCGCGCTCGAAAGGAAGAAGGGCGAAGCCACCTGACAAAAGAGAAAGCCGAAGCGTCTGACCAGCCAGTGCGAAATTTTCCGCGCGCGGTTGATGAATCGTCGGCGCGCGTTTAATAATGCTCGCGCCCGATTTCTTCAGGGTGCGCGCGCGTACAGTCGCGCGGCGCGGGTTAAAACGCGAGGCCACACCCTCCCTGCCGCCCGCGTGTTGGTTTCCCTGAGATAACAGTTTTCGACAACCCCCATGAACGAACACGACACGACCCTCGACCGCTTGGTCGCGGCTGTGGCCGAATCACCCGGCCTCGGCGAAGACCGGCTGCGCCTCATCCTCGACGCGCTGCCCGTGCCCGCCGCATACGTTGACGCCTCGCAGCGCTACCGCTTCAACAACACGGCGCACGAACGCTGGCTCGGTCGCGCGCGCGCCGAGCTTTACGGCATGACCGTGCGCGAAGTCTTCGGCGACGCACAGTACGAGGAACTGCGCCCGTCCGTCGAGCGCGCGCTCGCCGGAGAAGAGACCGTCATCGAGAGGGAAGTCGAGTACCCCGGCGGCTCGCTCCGCACGGTCAGGGCCACGCTCGTGCCCGACGCCGACGCGGGCGGCGGCGTGCGCGGCCTCGTCGTCTTCGTCAAAGACCTGACGAGGCGGAAGCGCGACGAGGCGTCGCTGCGCTTCCAGTCGCGACTGCTCGACACGGTCGAGCAGGCCGTCATCGCGACAGACCTCACGGGCAAGATCACTTACTGGAACCGACACGCGGAAAAGCTCTACGGGTGGTCGGCGGAAGAGGCCGTCGGGCGCGAGGTGATGGAGGTCACGACGCCGGAGTCTTCGCAGGCGCAGGGGGCGGAGATCATGGCGCGGCTCGTCGAGGGCGAGGCTTGGTCGGGCGAGTTCGACGTGCGGCGGCGCGACGGCGTTCGCTTCCCCGCGCTCGTGACGAACACGCCGATCCTCGACGAGGCTGGCAGGCTGGTCGGCATCGTCGGCGTCTCCGCCGACATCACCGCGCGCCGCCGGGCCGAGGCCGCGGCGCGCGACGCCGAGAAGCTGGCGCTGCGCGAGTACGAGACCCTTCTGCAACGCCTCTCGCACCTCGCCGAATCTTTGGGGACGGCGCGCGACCACCTCAACATCTTCCGCGACCTGCGCGACTTCGCGCTGGTGAGCGTCCCGTGCGTCGGCATCTTCATCTCGCTCTACGACGAGAAGCGCGACGTGCGTTTGGCGAAGTACGCGTGGGGCGACGGCGAGGAGGTTGACGTGTCGCAACTGCCGCCGATGCCCGTCTCGTCCGAGGGGCCGAACAGCCGCGCGGTGCGTACGCGCCAAGTCGTCATCACGAACGACTACTGGGAGATGAAGCAGAAGGGCCGGGGGCAGTTGGGCATCCTCGTCGGCGAGGACAACGGCCTGCGCCCGCAGTCGTCGCTCGTCGTGCCGATGGCGACGCTGGGCCGCATCGTCGGGACGGTCGAGGTGCAGTCATACGAGAACCACGCCTACCGCGAGGAGCACGTCACGGCGATGAAGATGGCCGCGAACCTCGCGGCGGTCGCCATCGAGAACATGAGGCTGTTGCAGTTCGAGAGCCGCGCGAGGGTCGCCGCCGAAGAGTCGAACCGCCTGAAGGACGAGTTCCTCGCGACGCTCTCGCACGAGCTGCGCACGCCGCTCACGGCGATACTCGGTTGGTCGAGCATGCTGCGCGACGCGCGGCTCGACGAGAAGACGCGCGCGACCGCCCTTGAGATCATCGAGCGCAACGCGCGCACGCAGCAGCAGATCGTTGACGACATACTCGACGTGTCGCGCATCATCACCGGCCAGCTCCGGCTCGAAGCCGAGCCGGCAGACCTGCGCGCGGTCGTCGAGGCCGCCGTTGACACCGTGCGCCCCGCGGCCACCGCCAAGGGCATCAACCTTCGCGCGACGTTCGAGCCGTGCGCCGGCCCCGTCATGGGCGACCCGCGCCGGCTGCAACAGGTCGTCTGGAACCTGCTGCTGAACGCGGTGAAGTTCACGCCGCTCGGCGGCGAGGTCGTCGTCCGCGTCGAGCGCGAAGGCGCGCACGCGCGCGTCGTCGTCACGGACACCGGCGCGGGCATCGCGCCCGACTTCCTGCCTTACGTCTTCGACCGCTTCCGCCAGGGCGACCAGTCAACGACGCGCACGCACGGCGGACTCGGACTCGGACTCGCAATCGTCCGCCACCTCGTCGAACTCCACGGCGGCACGGTCGAAGCGGACAGCGACGGCGCGGGCCGCGGCTCGACCTTCACGGTCGAACTCCCCGTGTTGCGAAACGCGGAACGCGGAACGCGGAACGATGAAGAGGCGGCGAGCGCCGAAGACCAATCCGCAATCCGCAATCCGCAATCCGCAATCCTGAGCGGTCTTCGCGTGCTCGTCGTTGACGACGAACAGGACGCGCTCGAACTGATACGCGTGATTCTCGAAAGGAAGGGCGCGAGCGTGACGGCGGTCGGGTCGGCGGACGAGGCTTGGGGCGTGCTGGAAACGTCGCGGCCTGACCTCCTGCTCTGCGACATCGGGATGCCGGTCGAGGACGGCTACCAACTCATCCGGCGGCTGCGCGCGGGCGAGTCTCCCGGCCTCGTGATGCCCGCCGTCGCGCTCACGGCCTACGCGGGCGAAGCAGACCGCGCCGAAGCGCTCGCCGCCGGCTTCGACCTGCACGTCGCCAAGCCGATAGACCCCGCCGCCCTCGTCTCGGTCATCGAAGGACTGATCCGAGAAAGTCAAAAGTAAAAAGGTAAAAGGCAAAAGAAGGAAGGACAGCCGCCCCGTTTTTCGCCGTCGCGAACGGCGAGAGCGACGCTGGCCGCAGTCCTCATCTTTTGCCTTTTACCTTTTTACTTTTGACTTCTTCAGAAGTCGCCCTTGCAGGTGTCGTGACCGCAGTCGCAGTCAATCTGCACGTTGTGCTCTGTGCTCTGGCAGTGGACGCTGCAAAACTTCTCGCCCTTCTCGACGGGGCAAGTGCAAGGCGGATTCTTGCAGGCGTTCGCCGGCTTCACGTCGGTCTCCTCGGCCATCTCAGGTGTTCCTCCCTCGTTGTCGCTTTTGAAAAAGACGCCTCGGTTCTATGTCAAATCGCGCGGCGAGTCAAGGAAGCAAGCTGTCCCCTTCGTCACGCCTGCTCAACTCTTCTCCGGCTTCTTCTAACACCGCCGCGGCCTGCTCGCGACTTACGTCCGGGAAGTGGTCGAGGAAACGTTCGAGCGGGTCGCCCGCGGCCAGCTAGTCGAAGAGCGTCTTGACCGGCACGCGCGTGCCGGCGAAGACCGGCGCGTCGCGCCGTCGGCTAAAGATTCTTTCTGAGGAACGAGACGATCTTCCAGCCGTCGAGATAGACCCAAGGGCGCTGGCCGCTCGTGTAATGACCACATGGGAGCCACGTCACGTCGAGCGGGACGCCGAGGCGGCGGACGCGCTCGATCACGTCGCGCGAGAGGTCTGCCGGAAAGGTGAGGTCGTGGCGCGCGGCGATGAAGCGCATCGGTCGCGGGCGCTGGCGCGTCAGGCGCTCGGTGAACGTCGCGGGGCTGATCGCGAGCCACGCCTCGCGCAGCTCTTCGAACGTGAGCGCGCCCTCAATTCCTTCGCGCACGTGCTGTGTGGAGATGCCGCGCCAGACAACGTCGGCGACGTAGCCGGAGACGTGGTTGAAGACGCCCGCGTCCAGCCCCTCGTCGTGGGCGAAGGCCAGGAAGCCGATGCAGGAGCCGATGCTCGTGCCGACGACGCCGACGCGCTCGTAGCCTTGCGCGCGCAGCCAAGCGACGCAGGCGCGCGCGTCCACGACGGCCTGTCGCATTGACTGGAGCGTGCGCCCGACGTTCGGGCAGACGAGGAAGTCCGCGCGCTCTAAATCGGCGGGCCTGCGCTCCTCGTGGTAGGGCATCGTCAGCCGGAGCGAAGCGATGCCGAGCCGCGCGAGCAGGCGGCACAGCGAGACGTGACTCTCGGCGTCAGCGTTCCACTGCGGCAGCACGACGACCGCGCGTCTCGGCGCGACTCCGCCGTTCGAGTCCGGCCTCGCCTGTTCGGGGAAGAAGCGCGCGCGCGCGACGTTGTTTTCCGAAGAGGGCGTGCGGACGGCGCTCGTCCACGTCAGGCGTTCGCCTTCGAGTTTGTAGTCGGTGACCCGCGGCAGCGCGTAGAAATCTTCGCTGCGGCGCACGGCCTCGCGCGCGTGGCGGAAGAACGCGTCGCGCGGGTCGTCGCCGTTCAGGTGCTCGGCGACGAACTCCGCGCCCCACTCGAAAGGGCGGACGACGCGGTTCGTGTCGCGCGTCGCGTGCCGCCGCTCCTGCGCCCTGATGAAACGTCCGAGCAAGATTTTTAGTCCGAAACCCCTCGAAGAATTTTTCGACAGCGTGAGCGTCGAATCCTAAAAGCCCCGCGCGCCGGATGGCAAGCGGCGTTCGCGCGCTCCGGCGCTTGACGCGGGGGCGTGTGTTTTGCATTCGATGCCGTCGCCCGCAGAGACTTCAACGTCGCGGTAAAGATTAAAGCGCCGCGCCCCTCGGCGGACGCGGCGCTTTCCCAATGAAGAAGCCCTGCTTGAACAACCGCGCGCCGCCTCCCCACCTTTCCGTTCAGCCGCGCGCGATTTGACCTTGAGACGCGCGCCGCGCCCGAAAGGTTCGTAGGAAAATCGCGCGGCGCTCGGAAAATTTTGGGCGCGGCTTTTAGGGCGTCGGGCCGCCGTCCACGAACGGGCGCATCTGGCCGACGAAGCCGTCGAGCGGCGCGATGCTGTAGAGCACGATCTCGATGGCCTTGTCGGGGAAGCCGGATTCGAGCGTGAAGGTGTAGCCGGCGAAAACGTCGTCCGTCTCGTCCGCGCCCCAGAAGAGGAAGTTGGTGTTGCTCATGTGCAGGAGCGTGCGGGCGAGGCCGTAGGAGTCTTTCGCCTTGTTCAGGTTTATGTAGCCGCTCTTGACGTGCGGGTAGATGCGGAAGCCGATGGTCTCGTCGTTCGTCACGCTGATGACGATCTCCAACGCGTCGGCGTTGAGCAGCCCGTCGCGCTTGACGGCGACGAAGTTAAAAGGGTTCTTGTCGCTCTGGCGGAAGTCAATGCCGATGCCCTTCTTCGGGCCGGAGACGGCGAGCAGTTGGCGCAGGCGCTCACGCGTGGCGACGCGCGCGGCCTCCTTCTCCTGCGGCGTCTGCGCGGCGGCGGCGCACGCGCACACCATCACGACGAGGGCAGCCGCGAACAGCTTTCGTTTCATCGGGGGACGATCCTCCAATCTTGGTCGTGGGAAAGAACGCGAGGGACACACTCTTGTAAATCCACACGCGCCCGCGAGTCAACCGCGGCGGTCTGAAATTCCGGCTCGCCGCGGGGTATTGAAGTCGCCGCGGCCACGACTCCGAGACTTCAAACGCCCGACTTGCGACGACGCTCTCTCAGGCGGCGGAGCATCTGCGGCGAGAGGAGCGCGGCCTGGAGGAGCGAGCCGGTGGCGAAGCGTCGGGCGAGTGAGCGGAAGAGTTTGGCCGCGCCGGGCGTGTAGGCGAACCACCAAACGTCTTGGAGAACGGCGAGGCGGTTGACGTGGACGTGGTGCGGCGCGACGAGTTCGAGCAGGCCGAGGCGTCCGTGCGTGCGCCCCAAGCCGCTCTGCTTCACGCCGCCCCAGGGCGTCTGCGCGATGCCGTGGGTGTAGAGAACTTCGTTGACCATCACCGTGCCCGCTTCAATCTTCGACGCGACGCGGCGACCGCGACGGATGCTCCGAGTCCACACGCTCGCCGTCAGGCCGAAGTGGCTGTCGTTGGCGAGACGCACGGCCTCGTCCTCGGTCTTAAAAGTCATGACGGGCAGCACCGGCCCGAACGTCTCGTCGCGCATGATTGCCATCGAGTGATCCACGTCTGCCAGCACGGTCGGCTCGTGGAACGCGCCGCGCTCGCCCAAGCTGCGTGCGCGCGCGCCGCCCGTGAGCACGCGCGCGCCGCGGGCGACGGCGTCGGCGACGTGCTCCTCGACGACGCGCAGTTGGCGCTCGGAAGACATCGCGCAGATGTCCGCCGAGTCGCCGACGGCCTGCCTGAGGGCCTTCGCTTTTTCGACGACGCGCGCGGTGAAATCTTCGGCCACGCTCTCTTGAACGTAGCAGCGCTCGACCGACGCGCACGCTTGGCCCGCGTTCGCGAACGCGCCCCAGACGGCTGCGCTCGAAGCCGCGTCGAGGTCTGCGTCCTCGAGGACGATCAACGGGTCTTTGCCGCCGAGTTCGAGGACGACCGGAGTCAACCTCCGCGCCGCACACTCGGCGACTCGCCTGCCCGTCGCGACGCTCCCCGTGAACATAATTTTGTCCGCGCCCGCTTCGACCAAGGCCGCGCCGGTCGAGCCGTCGCCCGTCACGATCTCTAAAACTCCGCCGGGAAGTCCGGCGCGTGTGAACACGTCGCCGATCTTCAGCGCGACGAAGGGCGTCAGCTCGCTCGGCTTGAGGACGACGGCGTTACCTGCCATCAGCGCCATCACGACCTCGCCGAGCGGAATCGCCCACGGAAAATTCCACGGCGAGATGACCGCGACGACTCCGAGCGGGCGGTACTCGATCAGCGACGAGCGGCCCATGAAGCGGTAGAGGCCGATGTCAATCTTCTCCGGCTTCAGCAGTCGCTCAGTCCGGCGCGCGAAGAACTGCATCAGGTCGAGCGTCGGCACGATCTCCATCGCGATTGCTTCGGCGGCGGGCTTGCCCGACTCGCGCGAGATGAGCGCGGCGATCTCCTCCATCTCTTCCAGCACGATTGCACGCGCGCGCATCACGACCGCGGCACGCCCGCGGAAGCCGAGCGCGCCCCAACTCTTCTGCGCCGCGCGCGCACGCGCGACCGCGCCCGCGACCTCTTCCGCCGAGCGGACGGGAACGCGCCCGACCTCTTCGCCCGTCGCCGGGTCGTAAGAGACGACCTCGCGCGCCGCGCCATCTGTCTTCGCTCCGGCCTTCGCGCTCGCTTCATCCCGCGATGTTTCGTCAACGTTCGTCTGTGTGATTTGAGTCGCCATCGGTTTAGCCTCGACCGTCGGCGCGAATTATGTCTCGAAACGCGCGCCGGGGAAAGCTGTAGGGGCAGGGCTTGTCCGCGGCCCGTATTGATTCATCAAACATCAAGGCGCGTGTCTGAAGCACGACGGGCCGCGGACAAGCCCTGCCCCTACAGACAAGAGAACGTTGTCCGTCTCCGCGTTTCCGCGACGCCGCGCGCGTCGGTTAGAATCCAAGTCGAATCACGAAGACGAAACGGGGGAGAGACGAGAGATGACAAGACAGCAACTCGCCGAGTTCATGCGGCGCATGGAGCCGAACTCGGTCGCCATCCTTCCGGCGGCGCGCGAGGCGACGCGCTCGAACGACACCGAATACCGCTTCCGGCAGGACTCGGATTTTTACTACCTGACCGGCTTCAACGAACCCGACGCGGTCGCCGTCGTCGCGCCCGCGAAGCAGGAACGCTTCACGCTCTTCGTCCGCCCGCGCGACAAGGAGAAAGAGATTTGGACGGGCCGCCGCGCCGGTGTCGAGGGCGCGAAGGAAGTTTACGGCGCGGACGCGGCCTTCCCCGTCGAAGAGTTCGGCGCGAAGCTCGCGGAGATTCTGGACGGCGCGCGAAACCTCTACTACCGGCTCGGCAACGGCAACCCCGAACTCGACCAGGCGATCATCCGCCAGATCGCGCAGATGCGAAGCTTAGGTCGCCGGGGAGCGCGCCCGCCGCAGGCCATCGTTGACCCCGGCACGCTCATTCACGAGATGCGTCTGTTCAAGACCGACGAAGAGATCGCGCTCATGCAGCGCGCCGCCGACATCGCATCGGAAGCCCACCGCGAGGCGATGCGCGCGGCGCGTCCCGGCGTGAAGGAGTACGAGATCGAGGCGCTCATCGAGTACACCTTCCGCAAGAGCGGCGCGACGGCTCCCGCCTACAACTCAATCGTCGGCGGCGGCGCGAACGCAACCATTCTCCACTACGTCAACAACGACGCCGAACTCAAAGACGGCGACCTGCTTTTGATTGACGCGGGCGCGGAGTACCGAGGCTTCGCCTCCGACATCACGCGCACGTTCCCGGTCAACGGACGTTTTACCAAAGCGCAGCGGGACATCTACGACCTCGTGCTCGAATGTCAGGAGCGCTGCATCGAGATGGCCGCGCCCGGCGTGACAATGGACGAGATGCACCAGCGCTCGGTCGAGATTCTGACCGAGGGCATGGTCAGGCTCGGACTCCTGAAGGGCGATGTGAAGAAGCTCATCGAGGAAGAGGCTTACAAAAAGTTCTACATGCACCGCCTCGGCCACTACCTCGGCATGGACGTGCACGACGTAGGACTCTACCAGCGCGACGGCGAGCCGCGACCCGTCGAGGCCGGAATCGTCATGACGGTCGAGCCGGGACTCTACATCGCCGAAGACGCCGAGGACATCCCCGACCAGTACCGCGGCATCGGCGTCCGCATCGAAGACGACGTGCTCGTCACCGCGGACGGCTACCGCGTGCTCACCGACAAAGCTCCGAAACAGGTTGAAGAGATCGAGGCGCTGATGACGCGCTGAAACTCCAACAAGGGGCGCGATGGACGCGCCCCTTGTTGGAGTTTCAGCTTTTATCCTTCTGATGTCTGCTCAACCAAGTTATGTCCCCGCGATCCTTGTCGCGTCCTGAAGCCAGCTTGTTTTTCAGCAGGTCGTCCATCGACAGGATGTTGATCTCCAAACCGTCCAACGTGACGGTCATCTTGTTCTTCCACGCTTCGTCGAACTCGACGCCGCTGATGCCTGTCAGAAGGTCGATGCGGCACGGCTCGACGCCTAGCTGGACTACTCGGTCGGCGGCTTTGAAATCTTCTTCGGAGAGGTCGGACGTCGGCGCGCCGAAGTTCGCCAGCGCCCGCAGTACCTTCGGCGCATTCTCGGAACTGTTCCTGACCCAGATGTCAATGTCGCCCGTCGCACGCGGAAAGCCGTGAGCTGCGAGTGCGTAAGCGCCGACGACGATGAACTCAGTCCCCTCGTCGCTTAAGCACGACAACATGTCTCTGAAGTCTGGGTTCAGCATTTAATTTATCCTTGAAAGCCCAAGCGTTGAGGGCCAACTGCCACATCATGCCGAGCAGTTCTTGAGGCGACTTGTCTTTCAGGTCGCGCCCGCCGTCGGATTCGCGCAACGAGGTCTTTCTGATCGTGATGCTCCTCATGGCTAGCTTCTCCAAGGCTCAATTTTACACCAAAACTCCGGCTCCGAGTCTGAAGCAAAGCGCGCGCAGGATGAGTAGGGCGACTTCCTTCTCGGAAGGCGAAGTGTTATTCCACGAAGCCCTCGCGCAGCTCGGCGACGATCTCGCGGGCGACTTGGCGTGCGCGCGCGACCTCGTCGGTCTGGAAGGAGACCGCGCCGACGACGGCGTGGCCGCCGCCGCCGTAGCGCTCGCAGATCGAGGCGATGTTGTGGCGGCGCGGGCGCGGGCTGAAGGGGTTCGAGCCGACGGAGATTTTCGTGCGGAAGGCCCCGCGCGTGACCGCGACCGAGTAGGTCGTCTCCGGGCAGACGTAGTACGGGATGAACTTGTTGAAGCCCTCGACGCCTTCGTCAACCAGGTCGAAGGTGACGACGCTGCGGTCGTAAGAAGCCTTGCGTCGAATCATCTCGACGGTTTCGAGGTGGCGCGCGCGCAGCGGCGCGAACCGCCGTTGCGCCGCCTCGTCCGTCGCCACTTCGTCGAGCGTGCGGCGGGTGAGTTCGCGGATCGTGTGCTCGATGAACTCGTCGTCCGCGTTCTCGATGACCTGCATGAGTTGGAGCGCGGGTTCTTTCAGCTCGACGGGCTGGGCGGCGTTCTCGTAGAAAGCTCCGTCAATCGTGTGCGCCCACGAGACGAGCGACGCGAGCGACTCGTCCTCGAACCCGAAGCGCTCGCGTGCGACGCGCGCGATGAACTCGGTGCAGGACTTGCTCGCGGCGTCCCAGAATTTTTTGCCCGAAGTGTCGGCGCGGAAGTGCGCCTCGTCCTGCGGCGTGAGGAAGGCCGACTGATGATGGTCGAACCACCACGTCAGCTTGTCCGAAGGGCTGTACTTGAAATCAACGATGGCGTTCTCGTCGCCGTCGAACATCGCCTCGTCGAAGAGCGCGCCCGCCGTGTGCAGCAGCGGCGCGTAAGAGACTTCGGCTTCGCGGTGGACGCGCGCGCGGTAGAAGCGCGTGAAGGTTGCGGCGGAGGCCACGCCGTCGAAGCAGTGGCCGTGATAGAGCAGGCGTAATCTCATGCGTTGCGACTTGTGCTGATGAATTTAACGTGGAAGAAAGCGGGACATCATAGCAAAGGCGAAAGTTAAAAGGAAAAAGGCAAAAGAGGGAGACGAAAGCAAAGCCTTCTTCCGTCCGATTCTTTTGCCTTTTACCCTTTGCCTTTTGACTTCCCGGAGTGGCTACTGCTTCTTCGCGTCGGCCTTCGCCGGCTCTTCCCTGCAAGGCTCGACGGCGCTCTGCTCGGAGAGGCCGAGGCGCTGGCGCACGAACTGCTCCACGTCCTTCTCGATCAACTCGCCGCCGACGACCCAGGCCTTCTCCGTGAGCACGTCGCCGGTCTTGTTGAGCTTCGCGGGTTCGAGGAAGACGTTGAAGGGCGAACCCCAGCGGCGCGGATCGCCGACCGACTGGCGGTAGGTGTAGTGCGTCGTCTTGTCGCGCGCGTCGCGCGAGTCCGATTCGACGACGACCGTGTAGGGCGCGCCGCCCTGCGACTGGAAGTAGTTGCGCGCGTCGTCGGCGGTCGCGTACTCGCTGACGGCGACCACGTCGAAGCCGTCCGCCTTGTACTTGTCGTAGAGCCGCGCGATGACCGGAGCCTCCGCGCGCCAGTTCGGGCACCACGGCGCGAAGTAAACGACGGCGACGAGCTTCTTGCCTTGCATCGCATTTCGCAGGTCAACGTCCGAGCCGTCCTTCATGCTCTTGAACGTCCAGTCCTTGTAATTAATCTTCTGCTCCAACAGCGGCGCGTACTCGTGCCCGTCCGCCGTGTGCTGCATCCCCGTCGGCGGAAGCGGCGTCGGCGTCGCAGCGGGCGCGGCAGTCTGCGTCGTGGCCGTCGCGCCGCTCTGTGCCGTGCTCGGCGTGGTCGCGGGCGTGGCGGTCTGCGCCGGAGTCTGCGCGCGCGCCACCTGCGCGGAGGCGAAGGCGAGCGCGAGCATCGCGGCGAAGGCCGTGCGGTTGAGATTCTTGAACATGGTGTTACTCCTAAATCGCTGTCGAAAAACTTGTCAGAGCCAGTGGCATCGCCGGCTGCTGACTACGGCTGCGGTTCGACGTAACCGAGTGTCCGAACGTTTTCGGCTTTGGCTCCGCTTCGTAACCACACGAGAGGTTGTTCGTCCGGCTTGACGGGGTTGACCCAGATGACCTTTTTGATGGCCGCGACGCTCGCCGCCGCTGCCTTGAAAAGTCCTCTGACCTCTTCGTCTCGCGATACCACTATCCTATCGTGTGCTATCGCGGCTTCAATCAGGTGGAAATCCTTCCGCAAGGCATCCACTTCGGTCTTCTTCGTGGCCGCAGCGCGCTCGATCTCGCGTCGCATTCTGTTGCTCGGCGGAACGTCGTCAATGATTACCCTGCCGCGTCTTGCCATGGCCTTCAGCCATCGGCTCGCGAAGGGCGTCATGTGTCTTTCCCATTCGTCGTTCAACTTCGGCGGCAGCACGATGCAGCAGCGCGTCTCTTGGCGTAGTGTCTCCAGGAAGTCGCGGCAGCGGGTTGCCGTGGGTGCCGTTGCCGTTCCGCCGCCAGCCGCACCCGCGACCGAGGCGTCAACGACAAGTCGCCGCGCCCTTTTAGCCGGCACGCCTCTTCTTCTCCGTCGCGTTCTTTGCCGTCACGCGCGCTTCTACCGCGTCGAGATACCTTCTCTGCGCTTCAAGCTCTATGTCGTCGAAATCTTCCGGCCAGTCGCCGAAAGAACCCGAGTTGTCCAAGTCGGCGCTCCTTATCCTAGTGACTCCGTTTCGTAGCTCGAACCAATGGAGCTTTACCAGGTCGGACGAGAGTTTCCCTTCGGCGACAAGCGTCTGGATTCCCAGAATCAGAAGCGAGCTGTGCGTCTCGGCGACGACGTGGACGCCCCGGCGCGCGGCGTCGGCGAGCACCTTCGCCATCGCCGTCTGCGCGCGCGGGTGGAGGTGAATCTCCGGCTGTTCGAGATAGACCAACTGCCCCGGCTTCGCCTCGCGCAGCGCGACAACCACGGGCAGCGTCTGCGACACGCCGAACCCGACATCCGCGATGCTCACCATTTCGCTCGCCTTACTCTTCGACTCTTGCGGCAGCCGCGCCACCTGCAACTCAACTTGGGTGTCGTTTAGTGGAGTCGCAGAGACCTTCCACGTCAGGCCAAGCTCTTTGAGGTCTTGACTCACTCCCTCTAGGTTCTCGTTATCATCTTCCGACTGCCACTTTGCAATGATGCTGGCTGCATAGTTTTCAAAAGTGCCAGGGAAAGTCTTGCCGACGGCGGCAACGACATAAGTTCTTTCAGGGTTTCCCCTAAGACCGGGAACGTGGATTGTCTCACGGATAAATTCTTCAAAACCTTCGCCCGATATGAAAAATACATCCGTCTGACTATCACTCTTGCCCCGTTTTCTAAAAGACAATTTAAAAAAGAAGCGGTTACGAGTAACCGTAATCTCAGGCTCTTCAGAGAACCAGAGGGTAACATCCGTTAGAAAGTGAGGGTCTAAGTTCGACCTTATCTCCTCCGAAGTCATATTGGGTCGAAGCTCATTCTTAATAACGCCCTCACTTAAAATGCTACTTTGGACTTCTATAGATTTACCTGGCTGTTTTTTGAAATATGTAGTTAAACCGTAACCGTACCTTGCTTTGAGACCGACGCTAAAAGTATCCGTATGCTTGCCGCGTCCGACGCGGGATAAGAATTGCTCAGCCGACGTGAACCTCACGTTGGGGCCGTCGAGGCGGAGCGCGCCGGGGTCGTAGCTGGCTTCGAGCGTCTGCTTGAGGAGGAGGAGGGGCTGCATGATGCTGGACTTGCCGGAGCTGTTCGCGCCGGCAAGTATCGTCAGCGGCCTGACCTCGATGGACTGCTCCTCGACGATGGACTTGAAGCCGGCCACGGAGATTTTCGTGATCCCGTCCGGCTTCGCCGGCGCGTCCTTCTTCTTGTCGGCGGAGGGCCTCGTCATTTCGTCACCTGCGCCGTCTGCTCCTCAAGCAGCGGCGCGACCAGGGCCTCGAACTCGGCGCGCGACTTCTCGCCGATGACTTTCTGGCGGACGCGCCCCTCGCGGTCAATGATGAAGGTCGTGGGCAGCACGCCGACGGCGTACTTGTTGGCGACCGCGTCGTCGCCGAGCGCGACGGTGTAGTCCTGTTTGACCTGCTTCTGGTACTCGCGCACGAGGTCTGCGGAGTCGCTCGTCGTCACGCCGACGACCTTGAAGCCGCGCTGCGCGAGCGCGCCCTGCATCTCGTTCAGGCCGGGAATCTCCGAGCGGCACGGCACACACCATGTCGCCCAGAAGTTCAGCAGCACGACCTGCCCGCGGAGGTCTGCGAGCTTCAGAGGCTTGCCGTCCGTCGTCTTCAAATCAACGTCGGGCGCAGGCTCGGCCTTGACGTTGTTCGACGCGGCGGCGTTCGTCGTTTGCGCCGTCTGAGAATTCGTGCCGCCCGTGTTCGGCTGCTTGACGAGGTTCTCGGCGTTCGGCAGGTAGCGCGACGCGACGCTGGCGACCCACGTCAGACTGTTCGACGCGACCATCAATCCGATGGCGATGAGCAGCACGCCGGAGGCGACTTCGACTTTGTGCAGGTGTCGCCGGAACCAGCCGTAGAAGCCGAGGAACTGGTTGAGCACGAGTCCCGTCAAGAGGAACGGCACGGCGAGTCCCGCCGCGTAGAAGGCCGACAAAATGAGTCCGTTCTTCCAGCCGCCGCTCGCCGCCGCGAGTCCGATGATGCCGCCGAGTATCGGGCCGATGCACGGCGTCCAGCCCGCGGCGAAGGCGACGCCGAGGAGCGCCGCGCCAAGCGGGCCGCGCGGCTTCTCGTCGGAGAACTTCCGCGTGTCGCGGTAGAGCGCGCCGATCTTCAGCACGCCCATCATCTGAAACCCGAAGGCGATGATGACGAGGCCGCCGACGACCCGCACCCACGGCGTCGAAAACAGGATGTTTCCGACCCAGCCCGCCGTCGCGCCGAGCAGGATGAAGATGAGCGAGACGCCCGCGTTGAAGGCGAGCGAGTTGAGTATGACCGCGCGCCGCGCCGCCGCGCGCGAGCCTTCGCCCTCGCCCTTCAAGTGCTCGACGCTCACGCCCGAAATCAGAGAGATGTAGCCGGGCACGAGCGGCAGCACGCACGGCGTCAGAAACGACAGAAGCCCCGCCGCGAATGCGATCAGGATGGTGATGTTGTTCGAGCCTTCCATAGCGCCCTAGAGATTACAACAAGCCGCGAAAAAGTGCCGCCCCGCGCGCCGCGACGGCTGGTAAAGAAACGGTAAAAAGTTCGGCCCCGCGGCGGCGGCGGTCGAGGCGCGCGAAGTCAAGGCGGCTCTTCAAGCGGCGTCTTGCGTCAGGCCGCCGCCCGCCGTAAAAGTCCCTTTCAAAAACAGCACGATCAGAAGCAGCGGGATGAATATCAAAGCCTCCTTCAAACTGTCTTTGAGCATCTCGACGAGCCGGAAGCCGTCCTCAATCTCGGAGACGCCGACGAGTCCGAGCTTGAACCTTTCGTCCATGAACGGCCAGAGCAGCTCGACCCCGCCGCCGACCTTCGTCGTCGCGGAATCCAGAAGCCCGTGCGACATGAACGCCAGCCCGTAGCCGACCGCCTGCCTCAGACGCGAAGTGCCCAGCGCGGCGATAATCAACACGCCGACGACGAGCGCGAAGAAGAGCGAGTGCGTCGGCCCCCTGTGCCAGCCGTGCTCGTCGATCACGCGCTCCAGGATGAAGTCGAGGTCGGGGCAGTTGGCGATGACCGCGCCGACGAGCATCGGCAGCCAGAGGTCGCGCGCCGGCTCGCCGCGCCGCCGGACTGCCGCGACGACGCCCGCGCCTACGCAAGCGTGTGCAATCGGTAGAGGCATATCACTTCCGCATCCCTCGCGGCTCGGCTACTGCGCCGGCTCGTCGAGAAGCTTCTGGATCATCTTCGCGAGCGCGTCCTCTTCAAAATCGTTGGCGCCGATTGTCAGGAAGCGGACGCGGCCCTTTCGGTCAATGAGCACGGTCGTCGGTATCGAGTAGATCGCGTAAGTGTGTCGCGTCTTCGTGTCGTCCGAGACGCCGAAGCCATATGAGATGTTCTGCTTGCGCTTGAACTCGCGGAGGTATTCCATCTCTTCGGCGCGCGTCGCGCTTTTGCCATCGACGTTCCCCTCGAACTCCGTGAGTCCGAGGACGACCAGCCCGCGGTCTTTGAACCTGCGGCTGAGCGCGTTGATCTTCGGCATCGAGACGCGGCAAGGGCCGCACCACGTCGCCCAGAAGTCGAGCAGCACGACCTTGCCGCGCAGGGCCGCGAGGTTGACCGGCTGCTGGTCAATCCATTCGGCGACTTCGATCTCCGGCGGCGCGGACTGCGCCGCGTCCGCCAGCGACGGCGGCGCTTCGTAGCGCTCGCCCTGACGCAGGAGAAACTCGGTAGCGCGCCCGTAGAGGCTCGCCGACGGGATGGCGACGGCGCGCGCGCGCATCTCCTGTATGACCTGCACGCCGTCGGCGCGGCGGTTCTCTTTGAAGAGGACGCCCGCGAGTATCGCGCCCGCGCTGTAGATCGTGTCGTCGCGGCGCTCCGGGTCGCCCGCCGACGCGGCGACGAGTTTGAGCGCGTCCGCGTAAGCCTCGCGCGCGTGCGGCTCGGCGCGCGTGTACTCGCCCTGGTTGTAGTAGGCCGCGGCGAGCTGGATGCTGATGCGCTCCAAGTCTGCGTCGTGCTTCGGCTCGCCGCGCTTGTAGGCGGCGATCATCGTCTCGGCGTCGTCGTCGAGGTTGAGCGCCGCCGCGTTCTGCGCCGCGACGACGCGCGCGCGCTGCCGTTGCTCGTCCGTGGCGCTGCCTGAGTCCGCGAGGAAGTGGCGCATCGAGTCGAGCGCCGCGTCGCCCTTGCCCGCGAGCGCGTAGAGCAGGCCCGAATAGTAAAGGTCTGTGCCGTGGAGCGGCCCGCGCGCGACGAGCCGACTGACGTTCTCCAGCGCCAGAGCCTTCTGCTCGCCGGCGACGCGCTGCGCGAGCGACTTGTCGTAAGGCACATTGTTCTTCTGAAACTCTTCGTACTTGTGCTGAGCATAGACCGCCGCCTCTTCGTAGAGCGCCTCCGCGTCGTCGGCCTTCGCGGCGTTCGACTTCGCGCCATCAACTTTCGCGCCCGCGGTCTTCGCGCCGTCCGTGCTCGCGCCCGCGGAAGTTTTGTTCGCGCCGTCCGGCTGCGGATTCGGCCTGACGCCCGACTGCGCGCGCGCGACGTGTGCGGCGGCGAGCGCGACGGCGAGGGCCGCGAGGACGAGTGCGTTGATGGTAATTCTCTTCATAGTCTGTCCGAACGCCCGGCTTGAAACTCAGTTCCCGCGCGAGCCTGCGGTGGCGCGTGCGTGGCGCGCGGGCGAGAAGGCTTTGAGCGTCTGCGGCGGCCAACGGGTTGTCCCGCCCGCGACGAGTTCCGCGACGATCTCGCCCGTCGCGGGCGCGAGCAGGATGCCGTTGCGGTAGTAGCCCGTCGCGTAAAAAAGTTTCTCGACCTCGCACGACTCGCCGACGAGGGGCCGCTCGTCCGCCGCGCGCGGCCTCAAGCCCGCCCACGAATCCACGACGGCCAAAGACTCGACGCGCGGCGCGATCTCCGTCGCGCGCGACGCGATTGACTGAAGCCCGCCCGCGGTGACGAAAGCGTCGAAGCCCGCGCGCTCGCTCGTCGAGCCGGCGAGCAGACGGCGGTCGCGCCGCGGGACGATGTAGGCGCGCGGGCTGTAAACGACGTGGCGCACGAACGGCGTCCCGGCTTCCGGCTGACGCAGGCAGAGCATCTGCCCGCGCACGGGTTCGACCGTCGGGTGCGCCCCCGCGTCTTCGCGCGCCGGCGCGTCTTCAGTCTCGGCGACGAGGAGCGGCACACTCGAAGTCCGCACGCCCGCGGCGAGCACAACAGCGCCCGCGCTCAAGAAGCCGCGCGAAGTCTCGACGCCCGCAGCGCGTCCCGCGACGACACGCACTCCGCGCGCTTCGGTCTCCTTCAAAAATCTCCCACCGTAACGTTCGACGCTCGCGGCAAGCGCCGCGACGAGCAGGCGATTCTCGACCTGCCAGTCGCGCGGGAACCGCAGCGCCGCGCGCACGCGCTTTGAGATTTGCGGTTCGAGCTTTAGGGCTTCTTCAGCCGTCAGCCTCTCGACTTCCAGACCGGCGCGCGTCTGCCACTCGAAGCGTCGCTCGATCTCGCGCTCGTCCTCTTCGTCGAGCGCGAGGTAAAGCGTGCCCGTGCGGTCGAGTTCGATGTCAATGCCTGACTCTTCGAGGAGCGCCGCGGCGAAGGCCGGGTACAGGTCGCGGCTCGCGCAGAGCAGCTCGAAAAAATCGCCGGCGCGGTCGGCCTCGCACTGCGGCGCGAGCATCCCCGCCGCCGCGCGCGAAGCCGCGCCCGCGGAATTGTTCTCGACGACGACGACGCCCGCGCCCCGCCGCGCAAGCTCGCGCGCGGCAGACAGCCCGGCCACGCCGCCTCCGATTACGACAACGTCCGCCACCGACTCGTCACTCTTTCGCATTTCGAGAGAAGTGCTGGTATGATTTGGAAAACAAGAAGTCAGAAGTCAGGAGTCGGAATTCAGAAGCGGCGGCGCTTCGCGCGGAACTTTCTCTGCCTCTAACCTTCTGGCTTCTGAATTCTGACTCCTGACTTCTGGCTGCTGACATGGCACATACTATCACACTCATTCCGGGCGACGGCATCGGCCCCGAGGTCGCTTCGGCGGTCGTGCGAATCGTCGAGGCTTCGGGCGTCGAGATCAGTTGGGAGACGAAGTACGCGGGCGCGCAGGCGCTCGAAAAGTTCGGCTCGACGCTGCCCGAAGACCTGCTCGACTCAATCAGGAAGAACAAGGTCGCGCTCAAAGGCCCGATCACGACGCCGGTCGGCAAGGGCTTCACTTCGGTGAACGTGGGCTTGCGCAAGGCGCTCGACCTCTACGCGAACCTGCGTCCCGTGAGGGCGCTTCCGAACGTGCCTTGCCGCTACCCCGAACTCGATCTCGTCGTCGTGCGCGAGAACACGGAGAGTTTGTACGCGGGGCTTGAGCACGTCGTCGTGCCCGGCGTGGTCGAGAGTTTGAAGATCATCACCGAGAAGGCTTCGACGAGGATCGCGCGCTACGCCTTCGAGTTCGCGCGCGCCGAGGGCCGCAAGAAAATAACGGCGGTTCACAAGGCCAACATCATGAAGCTCTCGGACGGACTTTTCCTCCAGTGCTTCCGCAACGTCTCGAAGGAGTACCCCGAAATCGAGGCCGACGACAAGATCGTTGACAACGCCTGCATGCAGCTCGTCATGCGTCCCGAACAGTTCGACGTGATGCTGCTCGAAAACCTTTACGGCGACATCGTGTCGGACTTGTGCGCCGGACTCGTCGGCGGTCTGGGACTCGTGCCCGGCGCGAACATCGGCGAGTTGGGCGCGGTCTTCGAGGCGGTGCACGGCTCCGCGCCCGACATCGCCGGGCAGAACATCGCGAACCCGACGGCGCTCCTTCAGTCGGCCATCCTCATGCTCCGCTACATCGGCGAGCGCGGGCCGGCAGACCGCGTCGAGCAGGCGATGCTCAAGGTCTATCGCGAGGGCAAGGTGCGCACGCGCGAC
>DASRCS010000010.1:0-18811 GCA_035652995.1 Pyrinomonadaceae bacterium | reverse complement strand
CTTCCCCAGCCTGGTTTTGTGGTCGTCGCAGGGCCTGAAGGACGGGCCGATAGTGCTGCTGCTGGCGGCGGCGATGCTGGCGACGTTGAGGCTGGGAGAGCGGCTCAGCCTCAAGTACGCGGCGCTGCTTCTCTTCACGCTGTACGGGCTGTTCAGCTTCAGGTTCTACATCTTCTACATGGCGGCGGCGGCGGTCGTCGGCTCGTTCGTCATCGGGATGCGCCCGCAGACGGGGCGCAGCCTTCTGCGACAGTTCGTCGTCATCATCGCCGTCGGCGTGGCCCTGACCTACATGGGCGTAATCCGTTCCGCGGGCGCGCAGTCGGAGTTGTACGGCAGCTTGGAGGACGTACAGCGCAGCCGCATGGACTTGGCGAGGTCTGCCAACACGGGCTTCGGGCAGGACGTTGACGTGTCCACGGCCTCCGGCGCACTGAGCGCCATACCGCTGGGGATGACTTACCTTCTGTTCGCGCCGTTCCCGTGGCAGGTGGCCTCGCTGCGGCAGTCGATCACCCTGCCGGAGATGCTCGTCTGGTGGGCCTCCTTCCCGCTGCTCGTCATGGGCATCTGGTTTACGATCAAGTTCAGGATGAGGCAGGCGCTGCCGATTCTGATATTCACGACGATGCTGACGCTGGCCTACTCCATATTCCAGGGCAACGTCGGGACGGCGTACCGGCAGCGGTCGCAGATACTGGTCTTCTACTTCATCTTCGTCGCCGTCGGGGCCGTCCTCCTCAAGGAGCGCGGGGAGGATCGGCAGAGACAGAGGGCTTTGGCGAAACAGGCGGCGATCAATGCCGGGCAGCGCCGCGGCGTGCAAACGCCCCCGCTCGTGCCGCTCGCCCCGCACCTCCCCGCGGGCGTGCCGCAGACGGCGCGGGACGCGCTTGAGGTCTGAATCGGGGCAGCGCGCGCACCCTCCCCCGTCACGTGCCGCGCAACTTTCCGCCGCGGGCGGTTGCGGCGCGCCGCCCTTTTGCTGAATACTACGCACAGGCCCGAAACCTCGAAACAGTCGTATGAACGCTCTTCTCGCCGCACTCTCCGTCGCCCTCGGGGTCGTGGTCGCGCTCACCTTGCGCGGCGGCTCGGCAGCCGTGCTGATCTGCGCGGCTTTCTCGGTCGTGGCCGCCCTGTTCATAAGCAAGATTGAAGACCGGCAGCGCGCCTTCATGCTGCGGGTCTTCGTCGCCGCGATCCTCGTCCGCGCCTCCGTGGGGACGATCATCTACGCGTTCCACCTTCAGGACTTCTTCGGCGGCGACGCGCTCACCTACGACCTCTTCGGCACCTCCGTCATGTCTTCGTGGCGCGCGGGCACGCCCGTCATTCAGGAGGTGAACGACTGGGCGCGCGCGGGCGGCGGGTGGGGGATGATCTACATGGTTGGTGCGATCTACTACGTGACGGGGCCGAACATGCTGGCGGTGCAGTTCGTCAACGCCGTGGTGGGTGCGGCGACGGCGCCCGTCATCTTCCTCTGCGCGCGCCATATCTTTCAGAACCTGCGGGTGGCGAAGCTCTCGGCGCTGCTCGTCGCCTTCTTCCCCAGCCTGGTTTTGTGGTCGTCGCAGGGCCTGAAGGACGGGCCGATAGTGCTGCTGCTGGCGGCGGCGATGCTGGCGACGTTGAGGCTGGGAGAGCGGCTCAGCCTCAAGTACGCGGCGCTGCTCGTGCTGGCGATGAGCGCGATCATCACGCTGCGGTTCTACGTCTTCTACATGCTCACGGCGGCGGTCGTCGGCTCATTCGTCATCGGGATGCGCCCGGTCACGTCGCAGAGCCTCGCGCGGCAGTTAGCCGTCGTCCTCTTCCTCGGACTCGGACTGACGTACCTCGGCGTGCTGCGGACGGCTGGCGCACAGGTCGAGATGTACGGAAACCTTCAGGCCGTGCAACGCAGCCGCTCCGACCTCGCGCACTCGGCGAACTCCGGCTTCGGGCAGGACGTTGACGTGTCCACGGCCTCCGGCGCGCTCACCGCGGTGCCCGTCGGCATGACCTACCTCTTGTTCGCGCCGTTCCCGTGGCAGGTGGCCTCGCTGCGGCAGTCGATCACCCTGCCGGAGATGCTCGTCTGGTGGGCCTCCTTCCCGCTGCTGGTGCTGGGCGTCTGGTTCACGCTGCGTTACAGGATGAGGCAGGCGCTGCCGATTCTGATATTTACGACGATGCTGACGCTGGCCTACTCGATATTCCAGGGCAACGTCGGGACGGCGTACCGGCAGCGGTCGCAGATACTGGTCTTCTACTTCATCTTCGTCGCCGTCGGGGCCGTCCTCCTCAAAGAGCGCAAGGAGGACAGGGAGCGCACGGTTCTCTCCGAGCGGCAGGCGAGGGTCGAAGCGGCGCGCATGGCCGAGGCGAAGCGCCGCTACGAGCGCTGGAAGCAGGAGCGCGAGAAGGAGCTTGAAGACATCGCGCAGGACATCTCCGAGAGGATAGACTTCTGATGTGCGGCATCGTCGGCATCGTCAACCTCGACGGCGCGGGCGTTGACCCGTCGCTGCTCGCGCGCATGAACGAGGCGATCCGTCACCGCGGGCCGGACGAGGAGGGCACGTACCTCAAAGAGAACGTCGGCCTCGCCATGCGGCGGCTCGCGATCATTGACCTCAAGGGCGGCCAGCAGCCCATCGCGAACGAAGACCGCACCTGCTGGATCGTTTACAACGGCGAGGTCTATAACTTCCGCGAGCTGAAAAAGAAGCTCGAAGACCTCGGCCACACGTTCCGCACCGACTGCGACACCGAAGCAATCGTCCACGCCTACGAGGAGTTCGGCGCGGACTGCCCCCGCCACCTGCGCGGGATGTTCGCCTTCGCCATCTGGGACGAGCGCAAGCGCGAGTTGTTCGTCGCGCGCGACCGCGTCGGCAAGAAGCCGCTGCTCTACTCGAAGGTCGGCGACTCGTTCGTCTTCGGCTCGGAGTTCACGGCGCTGCTCCTGCACCCCGCGGTCGGTCGCGAGGTTGACCGCGAGGCGATTCACGACTACCTCACCTTCATGTGCGTGCCCGCGCCGCTCACGGCCTACCGCGACATACGCAAGCTCGAGCCGGGCCACTCGCTCACCCTGAAGAGCGACGGCGAGATGAAGGTCGAGCGCTACTGGCAGCCAGACTTCTCGAAGAAGATCAACGTCACGGAAGAGGAGGCGGGCGAGCGCGCGCTCGAACTCCTGCGCGAGGCCGTGCGCGTCCGCCTGATGTCGGAAGTCCCGCTCGGCGCGTTCCTCTCCGGCGGCGTTGACTCCTCGGCGGTCGTCGCGCTGATGGCCGAGGAGAGTTCGACGCCCGTCAAGACGTTCTCCATCGGTTTCGACGAGCAGGATTTTTCCGAACTCCACCACGCGCGCCGCGTGGCCGAGCGCGTCGGGGCCGAACACCACGAGTTCGTCGTCCGCCCCGAAGCGCTCGAAGTCCTGCCGACGCTCGTCGAGCACTACGGCGAGCCTTACGCCGACTCGTCCGCGATCCCGACCTACTACGTCGCGCGCGAGACGCGGCGGCACGTCACCGTCGCCCTCAACGGCGACGGCGGCGACGAGTGCTTCGCCGGCTACGAGCGCTACGCGGCGATGCGCCTTTCGGAGCGCTACCGAAAACTGCCGGGCGTCCTGCGCGAGCAGGTCATCCGCCAGGCCGTCGGCCTCCTGCCCTCGTCGGAGGTGAAGCGCGGGCGCGTGCGAAGTCTAAAGCGGTTCTTGCAGGCCGCGAGCCTGCCGCCCGTCGAGCGATACCTGCGCTGGGTGAGCGTCTTCAACACGCAGGCGAAGGGCGAGCTTTACACCGCGGCGTTCAGCCGCGAGACCGAAGGCGCGGACCCGCGCGAGTGGCTCGCGCCGTGGTTCAGGCGCGCGAACGGCGCGGGCGTCGTTGACGCGTCGCTCTTAGCCGACACGATGACGTATCTGCCGAACGACCTGCTCGTCAAGGTTGACATCGCGAGCATGGCCGTCTCTTTGGAGGCGCGCTCGCCTTTCCTCGACCACCACGTCATCGAGTTCGCCGCGTCGCTGCCTGAGAGCATGAAGCTGCGCGGGCTGACGACGAAGTACATCCTGAAGAGGACGCTCAAAAAACTTCTGCCCGCGGAGAACCTCAAGCGCGGCAAGATGGGTTTCGGCGTCCCCGTCGGCCACTGGTTCCGCGGCGGGATGCAGAAATTCCTGCGCGAGAATCTTCTCTCGGAGAGGTCGGCGCGCCGCGGCTTCTTCCGGCCCGAAGCCGTCAGGCAGTTGGTCGAGCTGCACGCGCGGGGCGAGCGCGACCACACGCACCAGCTCTGGACTCTGCTGATGCTCGAACTATGGTTCCAGAGGTTTATTGACTGACGCGGCGCGGCGGTGGCGTCACCGCGACCGAAGTGACCTCATGGGTGATGATCCGAACGGCAAAGAAGTTCTCACGCGGGAGTGCGGGGAAGTCAAAGGAGGCTACCGCTGGGTCAGGCAGGACTGCCCCATCTGCGCCGCGCCCCCGGCGCAGTATCTGGGCCGGCGCGGCGGCGTGGCGCACCGCGCGGGACTCGGCGTCGAGTGCGAGGTCTGGCGCTGCGGCGGGTGCGGGCTTGTTTTCCCGAACCCGATGCCGGTGCCGGTCGGCGGGGTGGCGCAGCACTACACGATTGACCCGGCGGACTATTTCAGGCACCACGATTCGGAGCGGAAACTCGCGGGGGCGCGGCAGGGACTCGCGCACGCGGAGCTTCTGACGGGCGGGCGCGGTCGCCTGCTCGACGTGGGCGCGGGCCGCGGCGAAGTGCTCGTGGCGGCGCGCGAGATGGGCTGGAAGGCGGTGGGCATCGAGCCGTCGCCGTCTTTCGCCAATTACATCGAGCGGCGCTCGGGCACCGAGCGGCGTTCGGGCGGCGGGCGGTATTCGGGGCCGGAGCGGCGTTCGGGCGTGGAGCGGCGCGCGGCGGTTGACATTCGGCGCGAGGTGCTTGAGCGTTGCGGCTTCGAGTCCGG
This sequence comes from Pyrinomonadaceae bacterium, assembly GCA_035652995.1. Classification (GTDB taxonomy): domain Bacteria; phylum Acidobacteriota; class Blastocatellia; order Pyrinomonadales; family Pyrinomonadaceae; genus QHXN01. The sequence continues at coordinate 13,833 of DASRCS010000010.1, read as the reverse complement.
GTCGTTCGACGTGGTCATACTCGCCGCGGTGCTCGAACACCTCTACAACCCGGACGAGACGATTGCGGAGATCGCGCGCGTACTCCGCCGCGGCGGAGCGCTCTTCGTTGACGTGCCGAATGAGGCGGGACTTTACTTCCGCCTCGGCAATCTGTACCAGAGATTGCGCGGGCGCGATTGGGTCGTCAATCTCGCACCCACGTTCGAGCCGTTTCACGTCTTCGGCTTCGGCCCGCGCTCCCTCCGCGCGCTTCTAAACAAGCACGGGCTGAGCGTGCGCGACTGGCGCGTTTACGGCGGGGACTCGATGGTTCCGGGCGGGGGCGCTGTGGGCGCAATCGAGAGGCTCGCGGCGCACGTCGTCACCGCGGCGAGCAACGTCGGCCAGCTCGGGACGTACATCGAGACTTGGGCGGTCAAAAGCTAGCGGAGAGGCGGACGGAACTTTATGAAGACAGTCGGAGGAAACGGAAAGTGAAAGGCATTGTATTAGCCGGCGGGTTGGGGACGCGCCTGCGCCCGCTGACCGCCGTCACGAACAAACACCTTCTGCCCGTCTTTGACAAGCCGATGATCTACTACCCGATCCAGACGCTCGTCAACGCCGGCATCAAAGACATCATGATCGTCACGGGCGGCAACTCGGCGGGCGACTTCCTCAAGCTTTTGAAGAACGGAAAAGATTTCGGACTCAAGCACATCAACTACACATACCAGGAGGGCGAGGGCGGCATCGCCGCGGCGCTCTCTCTGTGCGAGGCGTTCGCCGACGGCGAGCCGGTCTGCGTCGTCCTCGGCGACAACGTCATCGAGAAGAACATCTGCAAGGCCGCGCGCGCCTACCGCCACCAGGGCGGCGGCGCGAAGATTCTGCTCAAGAAAGTCCCCGACCCGCAGCGCTTCGGCGTGCCCGAACTCGACGGGCGCAAGGTCGTCCGCATCGAGGAGAAGCCCAAAGCTCCGAAGTCCGAGTACGCCGTCATCGGAATCTACATGTACGACGCCGACGTGTTCGAGGTCATCAAGACCCTGAAGCCTTCGGGCCGCGGCGAGCTTGAGATCACGGACGTGAACAACGTCTATATCGGGCGCGGCGAGATGACCTGGGACGAACTCGACGGGTGGTGGACGGACGCGGGCACGTTCGAGTCTTTGCTGCGCGCCTCGAACCTCGTCGCCGAGACTGGCGCGAACAAACTGGACGACGCGGCAGCCGTGGCGGAAGCGGGCGCTGGCAAAGTGGAGGGCAGGGATGCAGCCGAAGCCGGAATCGCCCGCTGAGGGAAGCGAAGTGAAGGACACGGCGGCGCGCGCGGAGTTCAAGCGCGGGAAGATCGAGGGCGTCGTCGTCAAAGACCTGCGTAAGTTCGTTGACGAGCGCGGCTGGCTCGCCGAGTTGTTCCGCGACGACGAGACGGACGAGGAGTATCTCCCGGCGATGGCCTACGTCTCGACGACGCTCGCGGGCGTGCAGCGCGGGCCGCACGAGCACGTTGACCAGGCCGACTACTTCTGCTTCATCGGCCCCTCGAACTTCAAGATGCGGCTCTGGGACAACCGCGCCGCATCGCCGACCTTCGGCAACGTGATGACGCTCTTCGTCGGCGAGGACGCGCCCAAGTCCGTCATCGTCCCGAAGGGCGTCGTCCACGCGTACCGAAACGTCGGCCAAACAATCGGCGTCGTCATCAACCTCCCGAACCGGCTCTATGCCGGCGAGGGCCGCCGCGAGGAGGTTGACGAGATACGCCACGAGGACGACCCCGGAACCGTCTTCAGGATGGACGACTGAGAGGATTTTGGATTTTAGATTTTGGATTGGAGACAGCGCGGCTCTCATCCGTCAATCGCAAATCCAAAATCCAAAATGTGACATGCGAGTTGTTCGCATCATCGCGCGTCTAAACGTGGGCGGGCCGGCGAAGCACGTCGCATGGCTCGAAGAGGGCCTGCGGCGTCGCGGCGTGGAGTCGCTTTTGGTCGCGGGCGTCGTGCCGCCGGGCGAGGGCGACATGGGCTACTTCGCCGAACGTTTAGGCGTGCGCCCCTTCGTCATCGCGGAGATGAGCCGCGAGGTCTCGCCGAAGGACGCGGTCACGGTCTGGAAAATTTATCGCCTGCTCCGGCGCGAGCGGCCCGACATCGTCCACACGCACACGGCGAAGGCCGGCACGGTCGGGCGCGTCGCGGGATTCTTCTACCGCTGGCTCACGCCCGCGGCCCTGCTCGGACGCCCGCGCCGCTGCCGCTTCGTCCACACGTACCACGGCCACATCTTTCACAGCTACTACGGGCGGCTGAAGACGCGCCTCTTCCTCGCAGTCGAGCGCACGCTCGCGCGGCTCGCGACCGACCGCGTCGTCGTCATCAGCGCGCAGCAGCTCGAAGAGATCAACGGTCGCTTCCGCGTCGGGCGGCGCGAACAGTTCGAGGTCATCCCGCTCGGACTCGAAACGCACGCCTTCGACGACGCGCGCGCCCGCCGCGCGAAGCTCAGGCGCGAGTGGCGCGCGCGCGACGAAGACACGCTCGTCGGCATCGTCGGTCGCCTGACGGAGATCAAGAACCACAAGCTCTTCCTCGAAGCCGCCGCGCTGTTGAAGCAGAAGTGCGCGCAAGGAAACCTTGTCGGCGCGGACGGCGTCGGGCGCGTCTCGTTCGTCGTCGTCGGCGACGGCCACCTGCGCGCCGAGCTTGAGGCGCACGCGCGGGCGCTCGGCCTCGGTGATGATGTAGAATTCGCGGGGCTGAGAGACGACCCGGAAAACTTCTACCCGGCGCTCGACATCGTCGCGCTCACCTCTCTGAACGAGGGCACGCCGCTGACGCTCATCGAGGCGATGGCGAACTCGCGCGCCGTCGTCGCCACCTCGGTCGGCGGAGTCGTTGACCTGCTCGGCGGCGTCGAGGAGTCGGAGTTGCGGCGACCGCGCCGCTGGCAGGTCTGCGAGCGCGGCGTGCAGGTGCGGCCCGGCGACGCCGAAGCCTTCGCCGAGGCGCTCGCGCACGTCGCGGGCGACCGACGTTTACGCGAGAGTCTGGGCGAGCGCGGGCGCGAGTTCGTCGAAAGGAATTACTCGGTCGAGCGTCTCGTCGGGGACGTTCTGCGGCTCTACGAAGATTTGCTGAGACCTGCGGGCGCGCACGCCGCGTCGCGTCAGGCGGAAGATGCCGCGGCGCGCGCGGACGAACGCGCCGCGCGGCGAGCCTGAAAAAGGGAGACGAAAAATTTGCGAGTTCTCATCACCGGCGGCGCGGGCTTCATCGGCTCGCACCTCTCCGACCTCTACATCGCGCGCGGCGACGAGGTCTTCTGCATCGACGACCTCTCGACCGGCTCGATTGACAACATCGCCCACCTCAAGGGGAACGCGCGCTACCACTACACGATTGACACGGTTCACAACCAGCCGGTCGTCGCCGAACTGATTGACCAGTGCGACGTGGTCTTTCACCTCGCCGCTGCGGTCGGCGTCAAGCTCATCGTCGAGTCGCCCGTCCGCACGATTGAGACGAACGTCAAAGGCACGGAGGTCGTGCTGGCGCAGGCGAACAAGAAGAAGAAGAAGGTGCTCGTCGCGTCAACGTCCGAGGTTTACGGGCTGTCGAACGACGTGCCGTTCCGCGAGGACGGCAACCTCGTCATGGGCGCGACGACGAAGGGGCGCTGGTCTTACGCCTGCTCGAAGGCGATTGACGAATTTCTAGCTCTCGCCTACTGGCGCGAGAAGAAGCTGCCGACGGTCGTCGTCCGCCTCTTCAACACCGTCGGCCCGCGCCAGACCGGGCAGTACGGCATGGTCATCCCGACCTTCGTCAAGCAGGCGCTCGCCGGAAGGCCGATCACCGTGTACGGCACGGGCGAGCAGACGCGCTGCTTCGGCTTCGTGCGTGACGTGGTCGGCGCTCTGGTCAACCTGATGGACAGGGACGAGTCGGTCGGCGAGGTCTTCAACATCGGCTCGAACGAAGAGGTCTCGATCATGGAACTCGCGCGGCGCGTGCGCGAGTTGACGGGTTCGGACTCCGAGATCGTCACCGTCCCTTACGACGAGGCATACGAGGAGGGCTTCGAGGACATGCCCCGCCGCGTGCCCGACATCACGAAGGTGAACAAGCTGGTCGGCTTCCGCCCCACCGTCACGCTCGACGAGGTTCTCCAATCCGTCATCGAGTATTACAGCGGGCGGCAGTCGGACGGCAGAAGCTAATATCGCGTGATTGCTATTCCCGACCGGAGGTGCAAAATGGCTAAGCCGGTGAACATTTTTTTCTCCTACGCGCATAAAGATGAGAAGCTGATGAATGCTGTTCGTCAGCAGCTAATAATATTCGAGCGGCGGGGAGATATCGCGAAGCATTATGACCGGCAGATTCCACCGGGTACTCAATGGCAAGGCGCGATTGACAATTTCTTGTTTAAATCACAAGTCATCCTGCTTTTCATCAGCCCCGACTTTATAGAGTCACGCTACTGTTATGATGTGGAAGTGACTACGGCCCTTGAGCGGCATGAATCGGGTGAGGCGAGGGTCATCCCCATAATACTCCGACCATGCGCTTGGCAGGATGCTCCCTTCGGACAGCTTGAGGTACTACCTGCTGATGGAAAGCCAGTCACTAGTTGGCGGAATCGAGATGCAGTATGTTTAAGCATTGCACAGGAAATTATGAATGTAGTCTCTGAACTTCAGGCAGCTTAAAATTGCCAGTTTTAATGCCGCCACTGAACACTTGATTTCTCCGCCCGCATCTAATAGCTTCTAACGGCACACAGCAAACCTCGGAAACGTGCCGATGCCTTTCAGCAGCAGTCATCTTGTGCCCGCGGTCGTGTCGCTCGTGCTGGCGCTCGCGCTGACGCCGCTGGTGCGAGCGTTCGCTCGGCGCGTCGGGGCGGTGGCGAAGCCGAAGGCCGACCGCTGGCACCGGAAGCCGACGGCGATGATGGGCGGCGTCGCCATCTTCCTCTCGGTCGAGCTGACGTACCTGCTCTTCGTGCCGCACACGCGCGAGGGCTGGGTCGTGATGGCCGCGAGCGCGGCGCTCTTCGCCGTCGGACTCGTTGACGACTTCCTGCACATCAAGCCTTATCAAAAATTGATCGGCCAGGTCCTGGGCGCGAGCGCGGTGGTCTATTTCGGGCTGCTGCTGCCGTGGGGCTGGGGCGCGTCCGCGGGGATGGCCTTGACGATCTTCTGGCTCATCGGGATCACGAACGCCATCAACCTGCTCGACAACATGGACGGTCTGGCCGCGGGCATCTCGGCAATCGCGGCGGGCTTCATCGCGGCCAGCTTCGCCGTCAAAGGGCAGGCGGTCGAGGCCGCGACGCTCGCGGTCTTCGCCGCCGCGCTCATCGGGTTCCTCGTTTACAACTCGAACCCGGCCTCGATCTTCATGGGCGACTGCGGCTCGATGTTCGTCGGCTTCTTCCTCGCGAGTTCGGCGCTGCTGTCCGCGTCGGGCGACCGCGGGCGGAGCTTCATCGTCGTCGTCGCCGTTCCCGTCCTCATCCTCTTCATCCCGATCTTCGACACGACGCTCGTCACCGTCGTCCGCAAACTTTCGGGACGCGCCGCGTCGCAGGGCGGGCGCGACCACGCCTCGCACCGGCTGGTCGCCCTCGGACTCTCCGAGCGCAAGGCCGTGTGGATGCTCTACGCGTTCGCCGCCGCGTCGGGGCTGCTGGCGATGGTCGTGCGGCAGTTCGAGTACCACACGGGGATCGCGATGGTCGCGGGCTTCGCCGTGGTGCTGACGCTGATGGGCGTCTTCCTCGCGGGCGTGAAGGTCTATGACGAGGCCGAGGTGCAGGCCGCGCGCGAGAAGCCGCTCGTCTCGTTCCTCGTTGACCTCTCGTACAAGCGGCGCATCTTTGAAGTCTTGCTCGACCTCGTGCTGGTCATCCTCGCGTACTACTTTTCTTACCTGCTCATCTTCGGCTCGGACTTCCCGCCCGAGCTGTGGCAGCTCTTCCTCTCGACGATTCCCGTCATCATCTTCGTGAAGATGACGGCGCTGCTCGCGTCGGGAGTCTATCGCGGGATTTGGCGCTACATCAGCGTTGACAACCTGATCGCCTACGCGAAGGCGGTCGTCGGCGGGTCGGTCGCGAGCGTGCTCGTGCTCCTGTTCGCGTTCCGCTTCCAGGGGTTCTCGCGCGCGGTCTTCGTCCTCGACGCGATGATCTTCTTCCTCATGCTCGCCGGCAGCCGCGTCGCGTTCCGACTCTTCCGCCAGCTCATACCCGCGCCCTCCGCGGGTGGCCGCCGCGTGCTCATCTACGGCGCGGGCGACGCGGGCGAGCTTCTGCTCCGCGAGATGCGTAACAACCTCTCGTTGCAGTACACGCCCGTCGGCTTTGTTGACGACGACCCGTTCAAGAAGGGCAAGGTCATCCACGGGCTGCGCGTCTTCGGCGGCAACGGCCAGTTCCGAAACATCTGCCGCGAGCAGCAGGTCGAAGAGGTGCTCATCTCAAGCTCAAAGATTGACGAGGAGAACGTCCGCCGCCTCCTCGACGAATGCGAGGAGGCGCACATCACGCTCAAGCGCATGAGGATCGAGATCGAGCTGGTGGGACACGAATTTTGAAGGAGTTTTCAGTTTTGAGTTTTCGGTTTTCAGCAAGGCGTTCTTAACAACTCAACGCAGCACAGCGGCAAGCAGCGTCCGAAGCAGGGCGCTGAAAACTGAAAACCGAAAACTGTCGAATGGCAGATCAACTGACACTCATCAACGTCCGGCCCGTGTGGGCGCGCGCGCCGCTCGCGTTGCTGGCGGCGGCGGCGCTCGTCGTCGGGTGGTACTGCGTGCGCTGGGGCATCGGCGACACGATGGCGGACGCCGCGCCGCTCTCTTTCGCCAACGACCCGACCGCGGCCTTCGAGTCGGCGGAGGCCGCGGCCCGGCTCGCGCCCGAAGACCCGCTCGCGCACCTGACGCTCGCGCGGCTGCACTACGCCAGCTTCGACCCGCAGGAGACTCCGCTGACGCTTCAAGAGTATCAGCAGGCCGCCGCGCTCGCGCCCAACGACTATCTCGTCTGGACGGAGGTCGGGCGCGCTCGCGCAGCGCTCGGCGACGTTGACGGCGGCATCGCTTCCTTGAGGCGCGCGGTCGCGCTCGCGCCGAGCTACGCCGAGCAGCGCTGGCACTTGGGGAACGCGCTCCTGCGCGCGGGCCGCAACGACGAGGCGTTCGCCGAACTCCGGCGCGCGGCGGACGCAGACCCCGACAAGTATCGCCCGCAGGTCTTCAACCTCGCGTGGCAGGTTTACGGCCCCGACATGACGCGCGTCGTTGACGCCGTCGGGAAGACCCCGGCGGCGCGCGCCCAACTCGTCGGCGTGCTCGCGGGCCGCGGTCGCCTCGACGACGCGCTCGGCGTCTGGTCGAGCCTGAGCGCCGAAGACAAGCGCGCTCAAGCGGGCGCAGGCGACGGACTCGCGCGCGCTCTCTTCGGCAAGGGCCAGTATCGCCGCGCGCTTCAGTTGCTCGCCGAGTCGGGCGCGCAGGACGCCGCGCCGGAGAAGATTTCGGACGGGGGCTTCGAGTCGGACATCGCGCAGCCGGGCGCGCAACTGTTCGGCTGGCAGGTGACGCCCGTGGCGGGCGCGCAGGTCGCGATTGACGCGCGGACGGCGCACGCGGGCCGACGCTCGCTCCGCGTCCTCTTCAACGCTTCGGGCCAGGTTGATTTCAGGAACGTCTCGCAACTCGTCGCGGTCGAGCCTTCGACACACTACCGCCTGACTTACTTCGTTCGGACGGACGACTTGAAGAGCGCGGCGACGCTCGTCGTCTTCGCCGCCGACGCCGCGGCGCCCGAAGCGCCCTTCGGCGCGTCACAGCCCGCGCCTTCGGGGACGAACGACTGGCAGCAGATGTCTTTCGATTTCACGACGGGGCCGAAGACCGAGGCGGTCGTCGTCCGCGTCACGCGCGCCGTCTGCGCCGAAGGGGCCTGTCCAATTTTCGGAAAAATCTGGTATGACGATTTCGACCTCCAACGCGCAGCCGGACGAGCGAACCCGCGCTGACCTCACGGCGAGCGCGCCGCTTCAGCCCGCGACGCCTCCGACGCCGCCCGCGACCCCCGCGCCGGGCGCGGTCGCGTCGTCGGAGCTGCCGCGCACGGTCTGGAGCCGCTTCATCATCCTCATGCTCTGTCTGGCGGTCGTGACGACGACGCTCGCCTTCGGCACGGTTCACTCGTGGTCGCTCGCCGTCTTCGACTTCACCGCCGGAATCGTCTTCGCGCTCTGGATGATGGACGCGTGGCGCACGCGCACGCTCCGCTTGAGCCGAAACTTTCTTCAACTCCCGCTCGTCGGCCTCTTCGTCGTCGGCTTCGTCCAACTCTATCCAATCGGCGGGAGCGCGGCGCAAGACCTCGGCGGCGCGCTGCTTTCGGTCGCCCCGGTGCGCTCCTTCTCGTTCGACCCCTACGCGACGCGCTCCGTGCTGATGGAGGTCGGCGGACTCGTCGTTTATTTCGCGGCGGCGCTCGCCTTCGTTGACAGCCCGCGAAGACTCCGGCTCGTCGCGCGGCTCGTCATCATCTTCGGCTTCACGCTCGCCGTCTATGGGCTGATGCAGCACTTCATCAACCCGAGCACGATCTTCTTCGTGCGCGAGCCGCCGCAGGCCGAGCCTTTCGGCCCGTACATCAACCGCCACCACTTCGCCGGCTACATGGAACTCGCGCTCGCGATGCCACTCGGACTCCTGTTTGCGGGTGCGGTCGAGCGCGAGCGGATGCTTCTCTACGCCTTCGCCACCGCGATCATGGCGATAGCGCTCGTGATGACGAACTCGCGCGGCGGGATGCTCAGCATGGTCTGCGAGATTCTGTTCCTCTCAGCCGTCGCCGCGACCGTCCGTGCGCGCGGGCGCGGCGACGAAAAGGCCGAGCCGGGGTCGCGCGTGCGCGCCGCGGCGGTGCGCGTCGGCTTGGGCTTCGCGATGATCGTCGCGGTCTTCTTCGGCGTGCTCTACTTCGGCGGCGACGAGGCGCTGAGCCGTCTCGTCGGCACGGTCAACTCCGCCGACCCGACGACGGGGCGCGCGCACTTCTGGAAGGGCGCGGTCGGGATCATCGAAGACCACCCGCTCTTCGGCACGGGACTCGGCGCGTTCGGCGCGGTCTATCCGCGCTACGACACGTCGAGCGGGACGTACAAGCTTGAGCAGGCACACAACGACTACCTGCAAATCCTGACGGACGCGGGCGTGGTCGGCGGGCTGCTCGGCCTCGCCTTCGTCGTCGCGCTCTACGCGATGGCCTTCCGTCGCTTGCAGACGCACGACAAGGTCAGGCGCGGCATCGCGCTCGGCGCGCTCGCGGGCTGTTCGGGAAACCTCGTCCACAGCTTCTTCGACTTCACCCTGCACACGACCGCGAACGCCTTGCTCTTCCTCCTGCTCGCCGCGCTCGCGACCATGAACGGTCGCGTCGAGGAACCCGAACGCCCGCGTCGCCGTCGCCGCCGACGCCACCGGCAGCAGGGCGCGGACACATACGAAACGGATGCGCCCGCGCTCGCGATAGAAAAAAGGCACGCGGGCGCGTGACGGCTGGTACAATGCCTGCCGCCGGAAACTCACGGAGGGCAGTCGCGGGGGAGAGATGCGGATACTTGTGACAGGCGGCGCGGGCTTCATCGGCTCGCACCTCTGCGAGAGACTTCTTAAAGACAGCAACGAGGTCATCTGCCTCGACAACTTCTTCACGGGCCGGCGCGAAAACGTCTATCACCTGCTCGACGAACGCCGCTTTGAACTCCTGCGCCACGACATCATCGAGCCGGTTCTGCTCGAAGTGGATCAGATTTACAACCTCGCCTGCCCGGCCTCGCCCGTCCACTACCAGTACAACCCCGTCAAGACCGTCAAGACGAGCGTCATGGGCACGATCAACATGCTCGGCCTCGCCAAGCGCGTCCGCGCACGCATCCTCCAAGCCTCGACATCGGAAGTTTACGGCGACCCGGAAATTCATCCTCAGCCCGAAGACTACTGGGGCAACGTCAACTGCATCGGCCTTCGCAGTTGTTATGACGAGGGGAAGCGTCTGGCCGAGACGCTGATGATGGACTATCACAGGCAGAACAAGGTTGACACGAGAATCATTCGCATCTTCAACACCTACGGGCCGCGGATGCTTGAGAACGACGGGCGCGTGGTGTCGAACTTCATCGTGCAGGCGCTGCGGGGCGAAGAGTTGACCATCTACGGCACGGGCGAGCAGACGCGCTCGTTCTGCTACGTTGACGATCTGGTCGAGGGCATGATTCGCCTGATGAACGTCGAGGAGGGCGCGGCGGAAGGCTTCGATGTTCACGACCCCGTCAACGTCGGCAACCCCGGCGAGTTCACGATGAAGGAACTGGCCGAGGAGGTCGCGCGCGCCGCGGGCGTCGAGGTGAAGTTGCGCTTCTGCCCGCTGCCCGCCGACGACCCCAGACAGCGCCGCCCCGACATCACGCGCGCCCGGACGCTCCTCGGCTGGTCGCCCACGATACCGCTGCGCGAAGGACTCAAGCGCACGGTCGCATACTTCGCGGAGAGAATCCGAAAAAATGATGAGTGACGAGTGATGAGCGATGAGTAGCAGGCGAGCCGTCTTAACTCATCGCTCATCACTCGTCACTCATCACTCGTCACCCCGATGAGTGAGAACAAACACGACCTTGAGACGCCCGCGAGCGTGCCGGCGATGTGCCGTGAGGCGCTCGAACGGCACGCGAAGCCGGACGCGCTGTGCCTGAAGAAAGACGGGCAGTGGCTGCAAATCTCCGGCGACGCCTTCGTCCGGCGCGTGCGCGCAGTCGCCCTCGGACTCTCGGCGCTCGGCGTGCGGAAAGGTGATCGCGTCGCGCTGCTCTCGGAGAACCGGCCCGACTGGTCGGTCGTTGACCTCGCCATCCTCAGCCTCGGCGCGGTCAACGTGCCCATCTACACGACGCAGGCCCCCGAACAGGTGCGCCTCATCCTCGAAGATTCGGGCGCGCGCCTGCTCTTCGTCTCAGGCCGAAAGGTCTTCCGCCACGCGCGCCCCGGCGTCGAGCCGGTCGCGTCGCTCGAACGGATAATCTTCTTCGACACGGACGCGGCCCCGGCGCACGAGGGCGCGCTCACGCTGTTTGAACTCGAACAGCAGGGAGCGGAGCTTGACCGCGCAGGGCCGGAAGTCTTCGGACGCCTCTTAAATTCTGTCGGCGCGGAAGACCTCGCGACGATCATCTACACTTCGGGGACGACGGGCGAGCCGAAGGGCGTGATGCTCACGCACTCCGCCTTCGTCTCGAACGTGCTTTCGATTTCGAGCGCGCTCCCCATTCTCTCAAGCGACGTGGCGCTCTCGGTGCTGCCGCTCTCGCACATCTTCGAGCGCGTGGTCTTCTACGTCTTCTGCCGGAACGGCGTGTCGGTCGCCTACGCGCCTTCGTTCGACATGGTCGCCGAGTACCTGCGCGAAGTGCGGCCCACGATCATGACCGCCGTGCCGCGCCTCTTCGAGAAGGTCTTCCACCGAATCGTCAAGAAGGGAACTGCGGAGGGCGGCTGGAAGGCGAAGCTTTTCAACTGGGCCTTGCGCGTCGGGCAGCGTCACGCCGAACTCGGAGACAAGGGCGAGCAGATTCCGCCTCTGCTTCAAATTCAACAAGAGGTCGCGAGCCGGCTCGTCTTCTCGAAGTGGCGCGAGGGCGTCGGCGGTCGGCTGCGCTTCTTCGTCTCCGGCGGCGCGGCGCTTTCGCCCGCGCTCTCCTACGCCTTCCTCGGCGCTGGGATCAGGATTCTTCAGGGCTACGGCATGACCGAGACGTGCATCGTCTCGGCGAACCGTCCCGAAGATAATCGCGTCGGCTCGGTCGGGCTGCCGTTCCCCGGCATCGAAGTCAAGACCGACGCGGAGGGCGAGATACTCGTGCGCGGCGCGAACGTCATGCGCGGCTACTACAACCACCCGCGGGAGACGGCGGAGGTCTTCACCTCCGACGGCTGGTTCAAGACCGGCGACGTGGGGCATCTCGACGCCGACGGGCGGCTCTACATCACCGACCGCAAGAAGGAACTCTTCAAGCTCTCGAACGGCAAATATGTCGCGCCGCAACTCGTCGAGAGTTTAATTAAGGAGAGCCAGTACGTCAGTCAGGTCGTCGTCATCGGCGCGGGGCGAAAGCAGCCAGCCGCGCTCATCGTCCCCGACTGGGAGGCGCTCGCCTCGGCGCTCCCCGCGCCGGAGGCAGAAGACCAAAAGCCGCGCGTCGCCTGGAGCCGAAACCCCGAAGCCGTCAAGCTCGTCCAGCGCGACGTGATCGCGCTCACCTCCTCGCTCGCCGACTACGAGCGGGTCCGCCGCGTGCGCCTCATCCCGGACGAGTTCTCGATTGACGGCGGCGAGCTGACGCCCACGCTCAAGGTCAAGCGGCGCGTCATTGACGAGAAGTACAGCGACCTCATCGAAGAGATTTACAACGGAGCGTGACCGATTGCGGATTGCGGAATTCGGATTGCGGATTGCGGATTTGAAGAAGCATGGAAACCGTGCCTCTTCAAATCCGCTTCGTCTTTCAATCCGCAATCCGAATTCCGCAATCGCGTCAGGCGTCGGTCAGCGTCATGCGCTCGATCTCCAGGATTGACTCGGCGAAGCGCGCGCGGTTGAGCGAAGGCTCGGAGAGCATGTCTTCGGCGAGGCGTTGGAGTCCCGCGGGGATGCTCAGGGCGGCGAAGGGGAGAGTGCTCGCCGGCGGCGGGAAGCGGGAGAGCAGTTGCAGTTCCGCGCCGCAAAAGTCGCACGCGGCGGCGTGCGCGGTTACCGACGGTTGAACGAGTTGTCCGCTCGTCATCAGGGCCTCGGACTGTGGGCATGTCCGAAGCTTTCGGAATCCGGCTGTGCTCGAAGAACGCATGATCGCTCCTTGAAGACTCGTCAATCCTCTGCGAGGAAGGGCAGTCGACTGCCGCACAACGTGCGAAGCGCCCTCACGAAATGCACAGCGCGAATATCCGGGTCAGCTCAAAAGTCGCCGGCCATGTGATCCAGGCCAGCCGTCAACCCACGATTTCAAACGCTTCGCTCGTGCACCGAAGTTAAAGTACCAATCCAAACTCTTTTCCAAACTTTCGCCCCCGGCGCGACTTCCGACCGCGCCCGTTTCTCCCTGTTTTATCAACGCCTTGACCCGCGTGTAAAAAGATGTTGCTCAAACTCGTTTTTGCTGTTACCATTCCAAGTGTGTCGGGGCGGCGCACACGCGCCGCGTGCAACCCGGCAGCCTTCAAGGTGGCCGCGCTCGATTCCCTTTGCGGCTGACCGGCGTAGGTTCCCCTGCAAGGTCGTCATTTCAACCCATAGAACCAACGGAGCGCAGATGTCCTCCCGGATCGCCGCGCATCTCCCTCTCGGCGTAAGCTTTCCGCCGGGCCGGGCCACGATTAACGCCCCGACGCTTGTCCCCCGCGCATTCGCATTCATCTTCAGCGGACTCACATAAAAACACCTCCGGCCTTGCTCCCGACGAACAAGAACCAGTAACATGGCTGCCACATCCGCCGATCAAGATAATCACTTGAACGACTCCATGACGAGCGCTACGGAAGAGAAGTCTCCAACGCAGTCGGCGCGCGCCACCCACAACGGCGCGCGCGCGCAGAGGCATGCGGGCGCGTGGGTCGAATCCCTGCGGCGCTCGGACGTCTCCCGCCTCTGGTCGGAACTCCAGCGCCTCGTCATCAACCACCCGCTCGTGCGCGCCTCCTACAGCGCGGGACTGCTCGTCGAGGAGGGCGACCGCGGGAGCGCCTACCTCGACATGACGC
>DASRCS010000009.1:0-16793 GCA_035652995.1 Pyrinomonadaceae bacterium | reverse complement strand
GCGCGGCGAGCACCTGCCCGTCCTCAACCACCTCTGGGTCAAAAGCTACGTCTTCCTCTCGTTCGCGGCCTGAGCGGACGACTCACGCACGGACGATTAATCAAACGCCGACGCAAAGCTATTCGTGCTCAGGCGCGGTCGCGGCGTCCGCAAGGCGCAGCGCGCGCCAGGGAGATTCGCCAAGCTCGCCGCCGGATTCGTCGAGCGCCACGACGCGCCAACGCAGCGCCAAGACACCCGCGCGCTCGCGAAGCCACGGAGGCGCGCGGTAAGTTCCGACGCCGGACGGAATCAGCGCGGAGAGTACGGACTTGCCCGCGCCGTCTGCGAGTTCGAGCCGGTAGAGTGCGCTTCCCTCCCTCTCCATCCAAGCGAAGTTAATCGCCTCGCCCTTCGAGAAGACGCGCCCTTCAGCCGGGGCCAACTGAACGACGGGCGCGGAAGACACCGAACCGCCCGCGCCGACGAAGTAGTGAAGGACCGGGAGCGGGAAGCCCGCGACCGCGCCGGAACTGACGAGTCCTTGTCCGGTGCCCGCGACCGAGAGGTCTGACTCGCCCGCCTCGTCGTCCGACGCCTCGACGCGCAGGAGCAGAAGGTACTCGCCCGCGACGCGCGTCGGTAGCTGCGAAGAGTCGGGGCCTTCGAGCGTGTACTTGCCGCCCGGAGGCAGGAAGACGTTGAAGCGAGACAACTGCGTGTAGCGCCTTTGTGTTCCGCGCTGCTCGACCGGAAGCGACGCCTCGGTCAGAAGGTCGCGCGCTTCGGGCTGGTCTTCGCCCGGCTGGACGACCTCCCAGCGCCCTTTGAGTCTTCCCGAACCTGTGTAGTTGATCTCGGCCTTGACGCGCGGCAGCTTCTCGCCTTCCTTCGCAAACAGTATCGGCTTGTCAACGCCCGCGAAGCCGAGCCGCACGTCCGTGAGCGAGAAAGGACTGCCGGACATCCCGCCCGTCATGCGGCAGGTGACGACGACGAACTCGTCCGGGCCGCCGACGGTGCTGACGAAGCGGCGCACGAAGAAGAAGCTCGACTGCGCGCCCGCGGCGGCGGCCTCATACGCACGGCGCGCGACCGAGGCCGGAAGCGTCATGATGTCCGTGTAGCCGCGCGTGCCGCTCTGCGTCGTGCGGTCGTAGCGCGCGGGGATGACTCCGAAGACGGTCGCGGGGTTGCACTTGAAACCGATGTCGGGCGCGGCTGGCATCAGCTCGCCGCACCACGTCGCCTCGGCGGGAACCTGATTGTTGAGATTGCCGAAGGTGAGGAAGGCGACGACCGGCGTCTGCGTGCTGACGTTGACGCCGTCGGGGCTGACTTTGATCTGCGCCCGCGCCTGTGCGGCTGCGAAGACACAGATGGCGGCGCACGCGACGGCGCGAATGAGTGAAGCACGCGGGGCGTCGAGGGCGAAGCGTCGAACGGCTGCAAGGTTGCGAGTTGTTTGTGAATTCGTCATGGGTCTCGCGCTCAGAAGAAGGTGAAGTTCAGACCGGCGTTGACGGCCTGAAACTTGGTCAGCGTGTTGAAGCCTGTGAGCAGGTCGCGCGCGAGGCCGTAGCGGTTCTCGTAGCGCAGGAAGAACTGTCCCTGCACCTTCCTGAAGCGATCCTTCTCAAGCGCGAGGAAGCGCCACGCGAACTGCGCGTCGAAGTCCGCGTCGCGCCGGTGGCTCAGGCCGAAGCGGTCGCCCGCGCCCGTCGTCGAGCCGTTGAAGGCCCACGTCATCGTCTTCCGTATCCGCCACGTGATGTTAGTGCCGAGCCGCAAGGTCGTGTTGAGCGCGTTCTGCTCGAAGTTGCTCGTGCGCTCGGCGCTCACGTCGAAGTTGAGGTCGAGCGTCTTCAGCGGACTCGTCCCGACGGTCACGCCGTTGACCTCGTCGAGCAAGTCCGCGCGCTCGCGCGTGAGCTGCCGGTTGTCCTGGAACGAGTAGTTGAAGTGGTACGAGAGCCGGAGTCTCTGCGAGAACTGCCAGTCGGCGGCGAAGATTTGACTCGTGCTGATCTGGTTCGGTATCTGTGAAAGCGAGTTGAAGTCGCCGCCCACGGGGACGAAGGCCGCGAGCTGGTGCGTGCGGTCGAAGCTGAAGGCGAGGCGCGGGAGCCACTTCGACGGCTTCGACGATTTGCCGACGAGCGACGACGCGGGCGCGGCGACAGAGAATGCCTGCCGTCGCGTGAGCGTCTTCAGAATCGAGCGGATGCCGGCGAGGTTGTCGCTCGCGCGCGTCTCGCCCGCCGTGAAGTTGATGTCGCCGAAGCTGCCCGTCACGTCCAACTGGTTGTTGAGTCGGTCGGCCTGCGCGAAGGCCGCGATGCTGCGGAAGAGCGGGTCAACCTTCTCGTGGCGGAAGGCGAGCGAGAGGCTGAGCGGCCTCGTCTTCGTCAGCTTCAGCCCGCGAAGCAGATCGTAATTTATGTCGAGGAAGTGCGCGCTGCGCGTGACGGGGCGGACGGCGACGACGTTGCGGCCCTGATAGAGCAGAGGGTCTGCGGGGTTCGTGAACCAACTGCGCGTGAAGCCGGCGTCGAAGCGGAAGCGCCCGGCCTTGTCCGAGCCTGTCAGTCGCACGCTCTCGCCGCGACTCTTCTCTGCGTCGTTGACGTTCTGCTGGTTGAAGCTCGTGCGCGGAAGCAGCGAGCCTTTGAGCGCGCTCACTTCCAAGCGGAGACCGCCCGGCCTCTTCGGCAGGAACTCGAATCCGATTGTGCCGGTGAAGAGTTGGTGCTCGGTGTTGCTCAGGCCGAAGAAGTTGTTGAAGCCGACGATGCTCGTGCCGTTCAAAGCCGCCGCAGAGATGTCGAGCCGCTTGGTCAGCGGGAGCGTGAACGAGATGCCGCGGCTCGAAAAGTGGTCAATGAGGTGGTGGCTGCTGCCGAACGAGACATGGCCGACGCTCAGCTTGAGCTTGTGGAACTGGTACTGCATCAGGTAGCTCGAAAGGTCAACCTGCATCGCGTTCTTGCCGAGGTCGGAGAAGCGCAGCGCCTCGTTCTGCACGGACGAGCCGGCGAGGTCGAACTCGTTCTGCACCGTGAGGCCGCCGTTCTTGTAGTTGCCGCGTAAGGAAGCCTGCACGCCCACGTCGGTGAAGTTGATCCGGTCGGGCCGGCTCGACTGCGGGAAGAAGAGGACGACCGACTGCGCCTTGACGTTGACCGAGACGCTCGGCAGGAATTCCATCTGCTCCGGCTTCTTCTGCCGCGCCGGCGCGGGCGTCTGCGGCGCTGGCGTCGGTGCTGGCGCTGGCGCGAGCGCCCGCCCGTCCGTCCCGCCGCCCAAATCTTGCGCGCCGGGCTGCGCCACTTGCGCGCTGGCGTTCGTCAACTGCGCGCCGTCTTTCGTCTCCGGCGCGGCGGCGCTCGCGTCGTGCGCGCCCGTTCTCTTCTCTTCGGGGCGCGGCGGCTTCGGCTCTTCGACGACGAGCGGCAGGCGCGCGACCTCCGTCCAAACGTCGTCCGCCGAGACGAGATAGACGACGACGCTCGTCTCCCCGACGGGCAGACGCACGGCGCGCGGGCTGTACGTCAAGCGCTCGCCGTCCTTCGCGCAGAGCGCCGTCACGTCCGTCTCGCCGACGAAGATTGCGAGCCGCCCCTCGCCCGCCGCGAGCGCGCGCGTCGTCCGCAGTTCGAGCTGCGAGGTCGGCGTCACGGGCTGCCTCTCCGAGAAGTTCGCCGTGACGCGCAGCGGCTCGCCCTGCGCCGCAGCGCGCCGCGGCAAACGCCCCGACCACAACAGACTCAACGCAGCCAGCGCGATCAGGATTTGAAACGTCAGGCCGCGCCTCGACTTCTCACCCCTGACCTTAACGCTGATGTAACGATTAACTTTCATCGTCGTCTCGCGTCTGTCCACAGTCCCTGTCCCGCGCCTCAGTCGTGAGGCGGGAAGCCGGGCCGGACGTTCGGTTGCGGCATAATCAACGGGAGCGGGAATTTATAAAATGCGTTCTTCCACGGGCTGGCCGCGTCAACGAAGTCGTCCACCTCCGGCCCTTCAATCACGATGTCGCCGATGGTCACGGTCGGAGATGGAGGAGGATTATTAGGAAGACAAAAACCTTTCCCGTCATTATGTGTACCTTGCGGGCAACAGGAGGGCAGTTCTGTGACGTGGCCCTTCAGGAGGAAGCTGTTCGCGCCGTGGAATTTCACGTCGCCGCCGGAGGCGTTGACCGTCTTGATGCGCCAGAACCTGTTGAGCTGCCGCCCGCCGAACAGCTCGTACTCGAACCTCGTCTCGCAGGTCGGTTTAGTGGCAGCAAGCATTGACCCCGGCGAGGATATCGGCCCAATACCGGGAACGTTTGTTGGAGGGGGAGAAGGAGGACAGGCCAGCGCCGCGCCTGTAATTGACGCGAAGCCTCCCGATATATCCTCGCTGCCGCCGCCGCCGGAGCCGCCGGTGCAAGGTTGGAAAAAAGTTCTGGGGAAGGTGAACCCCTGCGACGCAGCATACTGAATCAGCGGGTGCGTGTGGTCTGCGGCGGCGTGGACTGTGTAATCCCTGAGCACAGGCTCAAGCGTGATCGTGTCGCTCGCCACGTCCGAGCCTCCGTCGAGGGTATTGACTTGGAGCAGGACGCGGCGGTCGCCGTAGCGCTGGCCGAAGTCGTTGTGCAGACCGAGTTCCAGAGTCAAGGGAGCCGGCACCGTCCCCACCGAAGGATGCACGGGTTGCCAGGGCGCGGCCTCGATGCTCGTCAGAGGCTCGTTCAATCCGGCCTCCCGCACGCGGTACTCTTTAATACTCACCGAGGCCGGATGGCTCGTCCCGTTTATAACCTCCACCAGATTGAAGGTCAGGTTCACCGTTCTGTCCTTCGTCGTCTCCGCGCCGTTATTGATCTTAAGGGTCAACTCAAGACGCACCTGCGCCGCGGCGCTGACGGCGGGCGTCTTGCCGGAGGACGCCGTGTCAGCCGACGAGACGACCAACAACAGGCCGACCGCGAGCGCGACCGGAGCGGCCAACTGTTTTCTGGAAGCGTCTGAGATGAATCTCTTCATGGCTCTCGTCCTCTCCTCGCAGTAACGCATGACGCGGGACACTAACTTGCGGGGCAGCCTTCTCTGTTCATTTCTCAGGGATGTGGCGGGAAGCCGGGGCGCGTCCCCGGCGGGGGCATGGTCAGGCGGAGCGGACTCACAAAAGCGTTCTCCCACGGGTTGGCCGCGCTCACGAAGTCGTCAACCTCCGGCCCTTCAATCACGATGTCGCCGATGCTTACGCTGGGATCGTCATTGATAGGTACGCATTGGCTATTCACAGCCTGTGTACCTGACGGGCAGTCGTTGCAGGCAGGCGGCGCCATGACGTGCCCCTTGAGGAGGAAACTATTTGTGCCGTGGAATTTAATGTCGCCGCCCGAGGCGCTGACCGACTTGATGTGCCAGAACTTGTTGAGCTGCCGCCCGCCGAACAGCTCGTACTCGAACCTCGTCTCGCATTGCGGGTCAGAGCGAGCGACATCGTTGCTGGATGATGAACCCGGCGGGCAGGGTAGCGCCCCGCCTGAAATGACTGCGAAGCCTGAAGAGATATCCGCGGGGCTGCTACCGCCGTGGCCGCCGGTGCAAGCTTGGAAGAAAGTCCGCGCAAACGTAAACCCCTGCGACGCCGCGTACTGAATGAGCGGGTGCGTGTGGTCTGCGTTGGCATGAATCGTGTAATCCCTGAGCACAGGCTCAAGCGTGATCGTGTCGCTCGCCACGTCCGAGGTTAACCCGTCGGCTGACTTGACCTGCAACAGGACGCGGCGGTCGCCGTAGCGCTGGCCGGTGTCGTCGCGCTCGGGCAATCCCATCGGCGGTATGGAAACATTGAAGGGCTGCCAGGGCGATGCCTCGATGCTTTTCAAAGGCTCGTTCAGCCCGACCCCGCGCACGCGGTACTGTGTGATGGTTGCGGCGCGACGAATCCCGTTCAAAACTTCTATCGCGTCGAAGTTCAGACTTATCAAATGGCCCTTCGTCGTGTCCGCGCCGTTATTGATCTTGAGGGTAAGCTCCAGGTGCGCCGACACTCCCACTCCTGTGCCTTCCGGCGGCGACACGCAGGGCGCGGACGTTTTCGGGCTGTTCGGCAACTCGACGTTCGTCGTTTCAAACCGGACGCTTATCGTGTGAGAGTGAGTATCTTTCAGCGCCGGCGGGGTCGGGATTTGGAAGCCGTGCAGTCCGTTGTCTCCCAGAAATTGTGCGATGTCGGAACGCGAGAGGTTAGCCAGTACGGTCGTTACGAGCGTCTGGCCGTCGTAGATGCTTACTTTGATCGGGGTGTTCGGGCGGTTCCTGTCGGCGGCCCAGCCCTCGATCTCGTTGCAGTCGGCCACTTCGAGAAAGCCCGCGTAACTCGGATCGGCCACGCGCGTCCGCGCGGCGCAGACGTGACAGGCCAGCAGCAGAACGACAAGAGCAACACATCCCTTCATGGTCTCACTCCTTGCCACACACTCTGTTCGCGCGCCGCGACTCAGAGCCAAAGCGATTAAGGCGCGCGGGGCGTTCAGCGTTCAGCACTTGGCCGGGTTAGCTGTTCGTCTCACAGTTTCTCTCTCGTCGCCGACGCCGACGCGCCCGCGAGCAGGACGAAGGCCAGCGACAGGCCGAAGGTCGTCAAACTATTTCTCTTCACCGCTTCCCTCTTCATCGCTCCCCTCCTGACTTTCCGACTCGGAAATTCCGCCGAGCGCCGCGGCGTCCGCATCTGACTGCGGCGCGTCGCCGCGGGGCGCGTCCTGCGTCGCGGGCTGGCCGTCTTCGGCGCGGCGGATGACCCAGACCTCGCGCTTCTCGGTGGTGATGACCGTTCTCTTTTTCATCCGCCTCCTCGCGCGCCCGCCGCGCGGCGCGAGGGCAAACCGTTCGGGGCGCAAAAAAATTTTCATTGCCGGGTGCCGCGGGCTTGGCCTAGAATTCACCAACGAACGGTTGAGCGCCGCGAACTTCTCTCCCCCGCGCCGATGCCGGTGTACTTACAGCGACACGGCGCAGAAAGTCCTTAAAGTCCGGCTAAATTCTTCTAAAGGGATTTCTAAATACCGCCATGCGCCGCGAGGTCAGGCACTTCTACGAGTTCGGCCCGTTCCGCCTCGACGCGGAACGCCACCGCCTTCTGCGCGGCGGAGAACTCGTGCCGCTCGCGCCGAAGGACTTGGAGACGCTGCTCGTGCTCGTCCGGCGCGCGGGCGAGATGTTGGAGCGCGAAGAGTTGATGAGCGCGGTCTGGGCCGGCAGCTTCGTCGAGGACGCGAACCTCACCGTCGCCGTCTCGCACCTGCGGAAGGCGCTCGGCCAGGACGGCGGCGAGTACATCGAGACGATCCCGCGCGTCGGCTACCGCTTCGTCGCCGACGTGCGCGAGGTGCGCGAGGAGCCTGCGCCGTCGCCCGCCGCGCTCGTCGTCGAAAAGCACACGCTCTCGCAGACGGTCATCGAAGAAGAGTTCGTCCAGGACGAGCCGGGCGAGGCCGCGCTCGCGGCGAGTGCCGCGGTCGAGCCGGTCGCGGGCGTCGTCGCCCCGCCCGTCGCCTCGGCGAAGGCGTTGCCGTCGGCAAGCGCGTCCCCGACCGCGAACCCTCCGAAGAGAATTGTCGCGAGAGTCGCGGCGGTCGCGGCGGTCGTGGCGCTCGCCGTCGCAGGCGTGTTCGCCTACCGCGACTACAACTCCGAGCGGCGACCGCTCACGGTCGGGTCGGTGCGCTCGGTCGCCGTCCTGCCGCTGCGCGCGCTCAACGCGCCCGAAGAGGACGCCTACCTCGGCCTCGGCATCGCCGACAATCTCGTCTCGCGGCTCGGCGGCCAGCGCCGTCTCGTCGTCCGGCCCCTGAGCGCGGTGGCGAAGTACGACGGCAACAACGGAGAGGCCGCCGAGGTCGCACGCTCGTTGCGGGTTGACGCGGTGCTCGAAGGGAATTTCCAACGAGTCGGCGACCGCGTGCGTGTCTTCGTCCAACTCGTCAGCGCGCGGGACAGCGCGGTGCTGTGGGCGCGCACCTTCGACCAGAAACTCTCCGACGCGCTCGCGCTTCAGGACGCCATCGCCGAGCAGACCGCCGTCGCGCTCGTCCCCGATTTAACCGGCGACGAGCGGCGGCAACTCGCCAGACGCCCGACCGAGAACGCCGAGGCATACGCGCTCTACCTGAAGGGGCGATACTTCTGGAACAAGCGCGGCGACAACACCACGAAGGCAATCGAATACTTCCGTCAGGCCGTCGCGCTCGACCCGAACTTCGCGGCGGCTTACGTCGGACTCGCCGAGTGCTACGGGACGCAAAGCGCGCCCGCGACCGAGGCGGAAGACGCAGTGCGCCGCGCGCTCGCGCTCGACGACACGCTGGCCGAGGCGCACGCCTCGCTCGGCTTCATCGAGATGTTCCAGCACTGGGACTGGGCGGGCGCGGAGACGGAGCTTCGACGCGCAATCGAACTCAACCCCAACGACGCGACCGCGCACCAGTGGTACGCGACACGTCTTGAGCTTGAGCGCAGGTTCCCCGAAGCCGAGCGCGAGTTGCAAAAGGCGCTTGAGATTGACCCGCTGTCGCTCCCGATCAACTCAGACCTCTGCGAGCTTAAGTTCTTCGAGCGCGACTACGACTCGGCCATCGCGCAGTGTCAGAGGACGCTTGAGTTCGACCCGACGTTCGTCAACGCGCGGCTGACGCTCGCCGAGATTTACGTGCAGAAGGGCGCGGAGGGCGCGCCGATGGACGAGTACTTCAACTTCAGGCTCAGGGACATCCCCGCCCCGGTGCAGAAGGACGACGGCGAGTTGAAGGCTTACAACTCCGGCGGACTGCAAGGTCTTCTGCGCGGGCAGCTCGAAGGCGTGTTGCGGCTCGGCGAAGACCAACAGGGCTTCGAGTTCGAGGCGCGCCGATACGCCCAACTGGGCGACAAAGAAGAAGCGTTGCGCCGCCTCGGCATGGCTTACGAGCGCCACGCCTTCATGCTCCCCTTCGTCAACGCCGTGCCGGCCTACGACGGCCTCCGCTCCGACCCGCGCTTCGCCGACATCGTCCGCCGCGTCGGCCTCCCGCAGCCTTAGTCTTTATCCCTCCTTCAAACGCCGTCGCGAAGAAAAAGCCCACGCTTTTATCACTCGTTTGACAGACAAATCGGAAGGTAGTACGACAACCTTACGCGACAGACTCGGTGTAGCGGCGGGGCGCGTCGAAGGCTCGGCGTTCGCGCGCCGCCGCACCGTCGAAGCGAAAAAGGAGAAGTGCATCAAGCAATGATACCGACACGCGGATACGCTACCACTGGGCCGAAGGCAGGACTCGCGCCCTTCGACTTCGAGCGGCGAGACGTTGGGCCGCGCGACGTGCTCATCGAAATTCTCTACTGCGGCGTCTGCCACTCAGACATTCACCAGGCGCGCGACGAGTGGGGCGAGTCAATCTACCCGATGGTTCCCGGCCACGAGATCGTCGGGCGCGTGGCGAAGGTCGGCGGCGAGGTCGCGCGCTTCCGCGAAGGCGACCTCGCGGGCGTCGGCTGCTTCGTTGACTCGTGCCGCGTCTGCGAAAACTGCCGCGAGGGCGAGGAGCAGTATTGCTCGAATCACCTCGTCGCGACCTACAACGGGACTGAACGCGACGAGAAGACGCCGACCTACGGCGGCTACTCTTCGCAGATCGTCGTTGACGAGAGCTACACGCTGAAGGTCTCGCCCGACCTCCCGCCCGCCGAGGTCGCGCCGCTCCTCTGCGCTGGCATCACGACCTACTCGCCGCTCAAGCACTTCGGCGTCCGCGAGGGGCAGCGCGTCGGCGTCGTGGGCTTGGGCGGCCTCGGCCACATGGGCGTGAAGCTCGCCGCCTCGTTCGGCGCGGAGGTGACGGTCTTCAGCACCTCGAAGGAGAAGGAGCAGGACGCGCGCAAGCTCGGCGCGCACAAGTTCGTCGTCACCAGAGACCCGCAGAACCTCGACGCAATCGCCTCGACGTTCGACCTCATCCTCGACACCGTCTCCGCGCCGCACGACCTGAACATCTACCTGAACCTCCTGCGCCGGGACGGCACGCTGGTGCTGGTCGGCCTGCCGGAGAAGCCTCTGGCGGTTGACGCCTTCTCGATTGTCGCGAACAGGCGCAGGCTCGCCGGCTCCATGATCGGCGGCATCCGCGAGACGCAGGAGATGCTCGACTACTGCGCCGAGAAGCGCATCACCTCCGACGTGGAGGTCATCCCCATCGAGCGCATCGAAGAGGCATACGACCGCACGGTCAAGGGCGACGTGCGATACCGCTTCGTCATAGACATGAAGACGCTGTGAGCGAAGACACGCGGCAAGAACGCGAGAAGGAAAAGACGGCGATGGAGAAACGAAGGCTCGGAAATTCAGAACTCGAAATAGCGCCGCTCGCTTTCGGCGGCAACGTCTTCGGCTGGACGGCGGACGAGCAAACATCGTTCGGGCTGCTCGACGCGTTCGCCGCCGCGGGCTTTAACCTGATCGACACGGCGGACGTTTATTCGGCGTGGGCGCCCGGCAACAAGGGCGGCGAGTCGGAGACGATCATCGGCAAGTGGCTCAAGCGCAGCGGCAGACGCAAAGACGTGATCGTCGCCACGAAGGTCGGCATGGAGATGGGCGGCAGGAAAGGCTTGTCGAAGTCACACATCATACGGTCGGCGGAAGACTCTCTGCGCCGCTTGCAGACCGACTACATCGACCTCTACCAGTCGCACCAGGACGACCCCGACACGCCTGTCGAAGAGACGCTCGAAGCCTACGCCGAGCTTATCCGGCAGGGCAAAGTCCGCGTCATCGGCGCGTCGAACTTCAGCGCCGCGCGGCTCGACGAAGCGCTTCTCGCGAGCGAGCGCGGGGGCCTGCCGCGCTACGAGAGCCTTCAGCCACTCTACAACCTCTACGACCGCGAGCCGTTCGAGGCCGAGCTTGAGCCGCTGTGCGCCGAGAAGAACGTCGGCGTCATCAGCTACTACTCGCTCGCGAGCGGCTTCCTGTCGGGCAAGTACCGCTCGGAAGCCGACCTCGGCAAGAGCGCCCGCGGAGGCGGCGTGAAGAAGTACTTGGGCGAGCGCGGCTTCCGCATACTCCGCGCGCTCGACGAAGTCGCCGCACGCGAAGATTCGACCCCCGCGCGCGTCGCCGTCGCGTGGCTCATCGCGCGGCCCGCGGTCACCGCGCCGATTGCCAGCGCCACGAGCGTCGAACAACTCGACGACTTGGTCGAGGCCACCAGACTCGAACTCGACGCGGACTCGCTGCGCCAACTCGACGAGGCGAGCGCGTGGCAGAAGACTGCCGCCGCGTAACTCACGTCAGGAGCCGCGCCGCGAGAAGTGTCCGAACCGAACACGTCAAACATCACAGCGCGGCTCGACCGCCTGCCCGCGGGCCGCGAGCTTTGGCGTCTCGTCGTGCTGATCTCGCTCGGCGCGTGCTTTGAATTCTACGACCTGCTTCAGACCGCGTACCTCACGCCCGGACTCGTCCGCGACCGGATATTCAAAGACGCGTCGCACGGACTCTTCGGCCTGACGGATCAGGCCCTTTTCGCTTCCGTCACCTTCGCCGGACTCTTCGTCGGCACGATTCTCTTCGCTCCCGTCGCCGACCGCTTCGGTCGCCGGACGATCTTCACGCTCTCGCTCCTCTGGTACACGGCGGCGAGCGTCGGCATGGGGTTGCAGAGCACGGCGCTCGGCGTTGACCTGTGGCGCTTCGTCGGCGGCGTCGGCATCGGCGTCGAGATCGTGACCATTGACGCCTACGTCTCGGAGCTTGCGCCGAAGCGCGTGCGCGGGCGCGCGTTCGCCGTCAGCCAGTCCGTACAGTTCCTCGCCGTGCCCGTGCTGGCGTTCGCGTCGTGGGCGCTCGTGCCGCGCGCGCCGCTCGGCTTCGCGGGCTGGCGCTGGGTAGTCTTCCTCGGCTCGACGGGCGCGGTCGCGGTCTGGCTCATCAGGCGTCGCCTGCCGGAGTCGCCGCGCTGGCTCGCACGGCACGGTCGCGCAGAAGAGGCCGAGCGCGTCGTCGCGCAGATTGAGGCGCGCGTCGAAGAGAGACTGGGGCGCAAACTGTCGGAGCCGGAGGCGGACAAGTTTGAAGGGCGCATCAGCGTCGAAGGGCACGCCGCTGATGCCTCGGCAAAAATCTGGAGTCCGGCGTTTCGCGGGCGAACGTTGATGCTCGTCGTCTTCAACTTCTTCCAGACCATCGGATTCTACGGCTTCGGCAACTGGGTTCCGACGCTCATCGCGGCGCAGGGCGCGACCGTCACGCGCAGCCTCGAATACTCCGCCGTCATCGCCGTCGCCTACCCCGTCGGCCCGCTGCTCTGCACAGCTATCGCCGACAGAGTCGAGCGCAAGTGGCAGATCATCACGGCGGCAATCGTGACGGCGACGTTCGGCCTGCTGTTCGCGAGGCAGGCCGCCCCGCTCGCGCTGATTCTGTGCGGCGTCGTCATCACGCTCTCGAACAATCTTCTCTCCTACTCGTACCACGCCTATCAGTCCGAGCTTTACCCGACGAGCATTCGCGCGCGCGCCGTCGGCTTCGTCTATTCGTGGAGCCGTCTCTCGACCGCGCTCACGAGCCTTCTGATCGGTTTCTTCCTCGCCGACTTCGGGACGAAGGGCGTCTTCGCCTTCATCGCGGGCAGCATGGCGGTCTGCGTGATTCTCATCGGCCTGTTCGGCCCGCGCACGCGCGGACTCGCGCTCGAAGAGATTTCGGGATGAGTCGCGAACCCTGTGTGCGTCTTCACAACCCGGACGGAGGCGCCAGCGCTTCGCCTCCGCGCGAATGCCGGACGCAGAGGATCAGGCAGGCGGAGGCGAGCGCGGAGCACGCGAGGTAGATGACGCCGGGGAAGAAAGAGCCTGTGCGCTTCGTCAGGTAGCCGACGACGTAAGGGCCGACGAAGCCGCCGAGGTTGCCGACGGAGTTGATGAGTCCGACGGCGACCGCCGCCGCCGACTCCGTCAGGAACGCGGTCGGCAGCGACCAGAAGCTCGGCAGGTAGCCGTACAGCCCCGCGCACGCGACGCAGAACATGGCGACGGCCAATCCCACCCTTTGACTGACGACAGCGCTCGACACGAGTCCGAGGCAGACCGCGAACAGAGAGACAGCCGCGTGCCAGCGCCGCTCGTCAGTCCGGTCTGAAGACCAGCCGACGAAGAGCATCGCCGCAAGCCCCGCGCAGTAAGGCAGCGAGGCCACGAACGTGACGGGCAGGTTCGAGAGTCCCGACAAGCCCTTCACGATGGTCGGCAGCCAGAAGTTGATCCCGTACACGCTCGTCAAAGAGCAGAAGTAGGCGAGCGCCAGCAGCAAGACGTTCCTGTGCCGCAGAGCCTCAAGGACGCTGTAAGTCCGCACGGCCTTGCGCGCCTGCTTCTCGCGCTCAAGCTCACGCGTGATCCACTCGCGCTCCCCGGCGTCGAGCCACCCGGCCTCGCGCGGCCAGTCGGTCAGGTAGTAAACGGTCGCGACGCCGAAGACGAGCGCCGGCACGCCTTCGAGGATGAAGACCCAGCGCCAGCCCTCAAGGCCGAGCCAGTGCACGCCGAGAATCAGGCCCGACACGGGAGAACCGAAGATGTTGGCGACGGGGATGGCGACCATGAACATCGCCACGGCCTTGGCCCTGTCCCGCTGCCGGAACCAGTGGCTGAGATAGACGATGACGCCCGGAAAGAACCCCGCCTCCGCCGCGCCGAGGATGAAGCGCGCGACGTAGAACTGCGTCGGCGTTCTGATGAAGCCGGTCAGGACGGCGAGCAGCCCCCACGAGATGATGATGCGCGCGAGCCACAGCCGCGCGCTCCAATTCTCGACGAGCAGCGTGCCCGGTATCTCAAGCAGAAAATAACCGATGAAGAAAATCCCGGCGCCGAGTCCCTGTGCTTCCGCGTCCAGGCCTATCTCTTTGGGCATCCCCAACACGGCATAGCCGACGTTGACGCGGTCAATGAAGGCGATAACGAACAGGCAGATGAGAAACGGCATCAGCCGCCGCGTGATGCGCCGCCGCGCGCGCTCGGCGACCGCGCTGTCGGGCACGGGTTGCTCTGCGGTAATCACCGGAAGCGTCGGCACGTCTCAGACCTTTGTGCGATGTAACGTCACGACCGGGTGGCCGTGTGACAGAAGGCGCGGGGTAAGAAAGCTAACACGCCGAGGATACAGGAAGGCGTCTGCGGGCGTGAAGCGACGCGGACTCGTTCGGCGGCGAGTTCGTCACCCGCGCGAGCCTCGCACGCTCGCGCCCGCGGGACGAAAAATCACTTCTCCCTCTCAAGCCCCGTCGTGTGTTCGCGCGCTTCGGTGGCGCGGCCCTCCGCCGACTCGGAAGTGGGGCGCTCGCCCTGCACGCGCCCGCCGCGGCGTCCGAGGAGGAGCATCACCACGCCGAAGACGAGCATGACGAGTCCCCACCAGAGGTTGACGTTGACGCCGAGCGCGCGCTCGTACAGACGCTCGTCGCCGCCGGTCGCCAGTCCGTAGATCGCGAGGAGCAGGCCGGCGACCGTGAACATTCCGCCAATCGGCAAACGTATGTCGAGTCCCACGACGCTTCCCTCCCTTCCTCAGAAGAAGATGATGTTGAGCACGACCGTCAGCGCGAGCACCGCGACGGCGAGCGCCGCGGGGCGCTTGTACCAGACGGTCTCGGTCTCTTCGGGTTTGGGCGTCAGCGAATAGACCAGTCCGCGCAGCTCGTCATGCGCGCGCGGCCTCGTCAGAAGGCTGACGATAATCGTCACGGCGAAGCAGGTGACGAACGCCGAGATCGCCGTCCAGAAGGTCTGCCCCAACTCGCTCGGATACGTCGTGACGACTCCGAGGAAGCCGCCCTTGATGCCTGCAACAGCGCCGCGCGGGAGCGTCAGCCCGTGATGCAGAGCCGCGGCGAGCGTGCCCGTGACGAGTCCGAGGAATGCGCCGTGGCCCGTCGTCCGACGCCAGAACATTCCGAGCGCGAAGGTCGCAAAGAGCGGCGCGTTGACGAAGGCGAAGACGAGTTGGAGCAAGTCCATGATGTTGTTGAACGACGCCGCGACGTAGGCCGCCGCGACCGAGAGCGCGACGCCGACGACGGTCGCCGCGCGCCCCATCTGAAGGTAGTGATGGTCGGTGTCGCCCTTGTGGATGTAGCTCTGGTAGATGTCGTAAGTCCAGACCGTGTTGAAGGCCGTGACGTTGCCGGCCATGCCCGACATGAACGAGGCGAGCAGCGCCGTCAGTCCGAGTCCGAGCATCCCCGACGGGAAATAGTGGACGAGCATCATCGGCGTGGCGAGGTCGTAGTCGAGGACGAGGTTGCCGCGGCTGTCGCGCGTCGGCCTGCCCGTCTCCACGTCGTACTTCGGCGGGATGATTCCCTGCCCGACCGTGTTCGTCGAGGCGTCTTCTTTCGGCGCGGGCGCAGCCGCCGCGACCTGCGCGATGTTCTGCCGCTCGGCGGCGCGGACGGGCGCGGCGGCGCGCTGGCCGGCGGCGAGCGCGATCATGCCCGGAAGGATGACGAGGAACGGGAAGAACATCTTGGGCACGGCGGCGATGAGCGGCGTCTTGCGCGCGGCGTCCTCCGAATCCGCCGCCATCGCGCGCTGCACGACGAGGAAGTCGGTGCACCAGTAGCCGAACGACAGGACGAAGCCGAGGCCCATCACGAGGCCGAACCACTCGACGCCGATGGGGTTGTGCGCGGGCGAGTCCATGAAGCGCCAAGACTCGGTGAGCGCGGTCGGCGCGAAGCCGCTCGACGTTGCGACGACAGCGAGCTTCGCCTTCAAACCCGTCCAGCCTCCAACGTCTCGCAGGCCGAGGAAGACGAGCGGCGCGAACCCGAAGACGATGAGGAAGAATTGCAGGACTTCGTTGTAGATGGCCGAGGTCAGCCCGCCGAGAAAGATGTAGCCGAGGACGATGAGCGCCGAGACGATCATGCTGAAGTTGAAGTCCCAGCCCAGAAGCAGGTTGAAGAGCTTGCCCATCGCGTACATCGAGATGCCCGAAGAGAAGACGGTCATCACGGCGAACGAGAAGGCGTTCAAGGCACGCGTCTTCTCGTCGAAGCGGAGTTTCAAATACTCCGGCACCGAGCGCGCGCGCGAGCCGTAGTAGAAGGGCATCATGAAGATGCCGACGAAGACCATCGCGGGGATCGCGCCGATCCAGTAGAAGTGGCTCGTCGCGATGCCGTACTTCGCGCCCGACGCGCCCATGCCGATGACCTCCTGCGCGCCGAGGTTCGCCGAGATGAAGGCGAGTCCCGTGATCCAAGCGGGTATCGAGCGCCCCGACAGGAAGAAGTCCGTGCTCGTCTTCATGTAGCGCTTGAGCGCGAACCCGATGCCGAGGACGAAGACGAAGTAGATGACCATCAACGCGTAGTCAATCCAGACGAGGCCGGTCGCGTGTGTCATTTGCAATCCCCCGATTCGGTTGAATGTCGAAGCAGCGGTCTAAGTCCAAATCCGAGTCGTGCGCGCGGACAAGTAATCGCGTCGCACGTGTCAGCAACCTACGACTTCGTCGTGCCGCGTCGTGCGACAGTCCGCCGCTCCCGCTCACTCGATTTCACGAGAACGCCGTGAGACCAAAGTGCGTGGCCGAGCTTCAAAAGAGAGACTCCCGCTTCTGCGCGCGTCAGTCTCAGTGCATTAGACTTTGTAATGCGGCCTATTAAATCAAATCTCGCCGGATTTAACAATTTCGACACTCGCCGCCGTTAGAATCCCAAGTGTCTGCTGGCGGACGCTGCCGCTCAATCGTGAGGGCATTAAGACATGGAG
>DASRCS010000008.1:0-12910 GCA_035652995.1 Pyrinomonadaceae bacterium | reverse complement strand
GGCTGTCGTCGTCGCCGCGCTTTGTCCCGACTCGGTAGTCGTTTGGCTCGGCTTCGAGGCGGCGTCGCCCGTGCGCGTCAGAAGCGTCGTCGCGACGATGCGCCACGTCGAAGGCGTGCAGGTCAGGCGAAGTCCCGGCGTGTCAACCTCGACCTGCTCGTGCGGCGCGAGCGCCTCCAACTTCCAGAGTCCTTCGCCGCAACGCACGCCGTCCTCGCCGTAGAACGTGACCCAGCCCGCGACGTAGGTGTAGAAGACCGGGCTTCGATTCTCGACGACGACCCGCGTGTCGCGCACGGGCGCGTCCGTCGTGCCCGCGAGCGACTGCGTGCGGAGCCGACCGCCGATGGCTTCGTGCCCGTCGGCGTCGAAGGCTGTCGCCGCCTCCGAGATCGCCACGCGCTGCTCGCTCGGTCGCGCGGACTCCGAAGACTGTTGCTGCGTCTGCGCCGTCTGCGCGCTCGCCCCGACCGCACACGCCGCGGCGGTGAACGCCGCGAGCGTCAGCGCAAAGAGTTGTTTCCTCACTTGCTCTCCTCCGTTCCGAATTGAAGCGATGGCCGCGGCCTGACTCCACGCGAGCCGTCTCAGAAGACCCCGCGCCGGAGAGTATAGACAAGGCGCCGCGCGAGTTGAAAGAATCTTGCGCGTGTCGCCGACTGAAACTCAGCCCGCGACGACCGGCATGAAGGCCGCGCCGCGCGGCATGACGTAGCCTTCGCCATGAATGTTCGCAAGTGCTTCGTCGAGCGTGCGCGCCGGAGTCATCCGCATGAGCCGCACCTGTTCGTCGGGCAAAGACGAGACGAGTCGGACGCTGAAACGCTCGGCCTTCGTCAGAAGCGACCAGGCGGTCTGTCCGTTCACCTCGTAAGCAGAGCGCAGACGCGACTCAAGCTCGCGCGAGTCTTTCGCGTCGAACCACTTGAGAAAGTCCGCGCGTCCGAGTCCGTCGGCGCACTCCGCGACCAGGACAATCGTGCCGCCCTCCGCGCAGGCGTGCGAAGCCATCTCCAAAGCCTTGTGCGCCTGAATCAGATTGATGTCGTGCGGCGAGCCGCCCGCCGACGCGACGACGACCGCGCGCTTCTCTCTGATCTTGATCGAGTGCGAGTCGGCGTACTCCGCGCACGCGAGCCGGTGGGCCGCGCGCCAGTCGCCCGTGTAGAGTCGCACGACGCGCCCGCGCTCGTCCGTCACAGTGTTGACCAGAAACGACGGCGCGGCCTCGGCGGCGATGCGCTCGCACTCCTCGTGCACGGCGTTGCCGTCGAGCCGGCCCGCGCCGACGCCCGCGCGCCGCCCGCCGCGCTCGAAGTCGAGCGCCCGAAGATGCGTCGCCTCAATCGTCCGCTTCGACGCGAGTCCGGGACAGACGCTCTTGCGCCCGCCCGTGAACCCCGCGAAGTAGTGGAAGCCGACCGCGCCCGTCAGGACGACGTGCGAGTGGTCGAAGAGCGCGCGGTCGAGTTCGACCGGCGTGCCGCGCTCGGTCTCGCCGAGTGAAACGTGTTTTGATTCGTCCGACGCGTCGTGTTCGAGTAAGCGGACGCGCTGCACGATGAACGGCGTCAGGAGTTCGACCCGCTCCTCGCGCGTGACCGCGCGGTGAATCCCCGTCGCGAAGATGACGCGCAGTTCATGCGGCGCGACGCCGAGCGCGACGAGCCGCCGCGCGAGCAGGTGAACGACCTGCGCGCTCCCCGTCGCGCGCGTCGCGTCCGAGACGACGACGAGGACGCTCTCGCCGGGGCTGATGATCTCTTCGAGCGGCTGCGAGTCAACCGGGTTGTCAATCAACGAACCTATCTCCGCGTCCGTCAGCGGTCGCTCGTCCGTCGCCTGCGGCTCAAGCACCTCGAACCGCCCGTCCTCGAACTCGAACGGTATTGAGTCGTGACCGTAGCCTAAGGTAATCAAAGGCATGTAAGTGTAGGTTTCAGCAGGAAGGCTAAACTTGTAAGAAGAACTTTACCAAGTGATAAATGTATTTCTTCTTAGCGCAACCCGTGTTATGTGACCGCCGGCTCAAGCTCCCTACTCTTTTTAGCGCGGAGAACATAGGCGTGTTTAATTTCTAACCCGAAGAAGCTCGTGTTCCATAGCTCAAGAGGGCTATCCTCTACTTGAACCGTTTCAAGAATCTTCCTCAAATTTGGGTCATCATGATTGAGGGTAACGATCCTGGACAATGAGAGTAATTCTTCTTCTCCGACGATTGAGGCGGCTCTTTCCACGAACTCGCCGAGGGCTTTCAACTTGCCTTCTTCAAGCCACGGCGCTGATACGACCAAGTCCCACTTATCTTGTGCTTCTTCACGCAAGAAAAGTCCGAAGAGCGTAAATTCACCCTTTTCGGCGCTCACCTCTTCCATCACGCGGCGAAGCTTATTTATATGAATCATAGTACACCCAATATAGCCTTGGTAGATTTAATCATGTCAACAGCATCTTGGGAAGAGGCGCTACCGATTGGCCGATACCGAACGTTGGAATCCCATGTTGCGACGATAGACCATTCGGCAAAGTGCTTGGTTTTAATGGTAGCTTCAACTCCCGACAGGTGGAGAAGGATGTCTAAATCATGCGTGCGAAAGCTCTGATAGCCTTCAAACTCTTTTCTGGTGGATGGATAGCCGAGCCATTTAAGTACACGGCTGATGCGAGCTTTAAGAGCGGTCTCAACAGCATATCCGCAGAGATAAATTGCCCCGTCGTAGCGCTTAGCCGTAAGCAAGACTTCGGCATCTTTCAGGCGGCCCCTGGCAATTTTTCTCAGCTCGGATATTGAGACCATTCCTGTTTGCGGCTCTTATCTTTCAAACTCCGAAGCGCACGAGTTCGCGCTCGATGACGTTGAGCGAGGCGAAGTCTGTCTTGCCGGAAGCGCGCACGTCGGCGAGCCAGCGGCGCAGCACGCGCGCCTCGTCGAGCGTCTGGATGCGGCACGCGCCCGTGAGCGCGAGCGTGACGAGCGCGTCGGGCGCGCCGTGCGTGACGAGCGCCGCCTGCAAGGCCGCCTGCTCGCGGAGGTCGAGGACGATGAGAAGGCTGATCTCCATAGTCGAAAGTCCGGCGTCTCGGAGTCCGAAGTCTGAAGTCAAAGGCCGAAGTCTCGAATCAATAGTCGAAGTCTTGAGCCGAGTCAATTTCAACTTTTGTCTTTCGCCTCTTCCTCTCCGAAAGACGCGAAGTTGTACGCGGGCCAAGGGCCGGTCAGCTCGAAGCGGAAGCCGAGCGGCGTGTACTCGTCGGCGAGCGATTCAGCCGCCGCGCGGAAACGCTCGAACGTTTCGCGCGGGACGAGGAAGGCGAAGCGCGCGGCCAACTCGCCCTGCTCGGTCGCCTCGTCCTTGAGCACGCGCAGGCGCGACGCGCCGTCGCTCGCCTCCGCAAGTCTGCGCTCGACATCGGCGGCGACGCGCTTGACGCCCGCCCGCGCTTCCTCGTCGCGCGCCGCCTCGATCTTTTTGCGGAGCAGGTAAGCTTGGCCGGGCGGCGCGGCGTTGGCTCGCTCTTCCAACTCGCGCAGCCGCGCGCTAAAACTCTTCACCTCTTCGCGCAGTCGCGCGCGCTCGACGTAGATGTTGACGCCCCACTCGTCGCGCCCTTCGAGCCGTTCGACGACGGAGAGCAGTTGCGCCCTCCTCTCTTCAAGCATCCGCGCGACCGCCTCTCGCCGCAGGTAGATCGTGCCGAAGCGCAGCGGCGCGACCGACGCCCTGCGCGCGAAGTGCTCGACGACGCGCTCGTGGCGGAGCGCGCGCGTCGCCGTCCACGTCGCGTCGTCGAGCCTCGAAGGCAACTCCTCCTCGCCGTAGTCCGCGAGCGGCACGCGGCTGACGACCGCGGCCAACTCGCCATCGCCGACAAGCTCAAGCGCCGACTCCGATTCGATTGCGCCCGGCACTCCGCCGTCGAAGAGCGGCGCGAGCGCGTTGCGCGTGCCGACGCAGTAAACGTAGAACGCCTGCGAAGCCTCGCCCGCATTCTTCTTTGTCGCCCGCTTACTCATCCGATGCTGCGTCCGCAAGACAGACCTCGCGGCGGCCCGTAGGGGCGGGGCTTGTCCCTGCCCGGCTGCGTTTTATTTGCATGTCGTACTCCGACGTGTCCGCGGGCAGGGACAAGCCCCGCCCCCACAATCCCGTCGAACGATTTATTCTAACCTGTACCAACTCTCGAAGTGTGCGCGAAGACGGTCGCGCCCGCGAACCTCGTCGGGCTGCTGCGGCGCGAGATAAATCTCCGCGTTTCGCGCGAACGAGCGTCGGAACTCCGCGACGACTTTCTGCTGGCCGCGGCGGCGCGCGGCGCAGAAGTCGCAGCCGGCGGCTGCATTTTCCCTGACGACGTTGTTGACGAGAAGCCGGCGCATCGGGACTTGCAGACGGCGCAGGCTCGCGGCGAGTCGCCTTGTCTCTTCGAGGCTCATCCGTTCGGGGATCGCGACGCCGACGAACTCGCATTCGTCCGTGTCGGTCAGCAGCGACGCGACGCGCTTGATCGCCTTCGAGAGCGCCACCAACTCTTCGGCCACGCCGCCCCAGCGTACCACGTTCCTGTACTTGAGTAGCAGCTTGATGAAAGTCCTCACCCACGCGAGCGCCACGCCGGGGAGTTCGAGGAAGCGGAGGAGGTGTCCCGTCGGCGCGGTGTCGAGGACGATGGTCGCGTAAGGGCCTCCGTCCAGGAGGTCGCTTACGGAAGAGAGCGCCGCGATCTCGTCAATGCCGGGCGGCGCGAGCGAGACGAGTTCGCGCATCGCCTCGCGGTCGAACTGCACCTCGAAGCGCGAGCCGCCGGTCAAAGACTCGAACAGATCGTCCGTCCAGCGACGGTATCGCTCCTTCAATTCCTCGAAGCGCGCCGCCGGGTCAATCTCCTTCGCGTCGAGGTTCGCGCGTCCCGCGACGCCGCGCTTCAACTCGCCGACGCGCTCATTGAAGCTGTCCGAGAGCGAGTGCGCCGGGTCTGTCGAGAAGACGAGCACGCGCGCATCTTCGTTCGCTTCGGCGAGCGCGAGAGCGTATGACGCCGCCGCGGTCGTCTTCCCGACTCCGCCCTTGCCGCCGAAGATGACGAGCCGGCGAGGCTCAAGGATGAAGGATGAAGGATGAAGGATGAAGGATGAAGTGAGGGCCGTCTTCACTTCATCCTTCACCCCTCCGCCTTCATCCTTCACCCTCCCGCCTTCATCCTTTGCTCCCGTCTGCCAGACTGCGCGCGCGAAGTCGCGGAGCGAATCCGTACCGCGAACCTCTTCGGGGAAGAGCGGGACGAGGTGTGCGCGCAGAGGCTTGAACTCGCGGCTCAGAGCCTTGAGCCAGCGCGACTGCATTCGGACGCGCGCGCGGCAGAAGGGACAGGACGCGTGCTCGCGCTCGACGCGGTTGACGAAGAGGTCTGTGACGTTGACGCCTTCGTCGCGCAGGGACTTGAAGTAGCGCGCGCTCTCCTCGAACGCCAACGCTTCGGGGATCGTGACGAGAACGAAGCTCGCCCCCGACGCGTCGAAGAGCATCGAGCGGACGCGCGCGACGCGCCCGGCGAGGTCGCGCAGGAAGAGGTCAACTTCGTCCTCGCGCACGCGGCCCGCGCGGACGAAGTGCGCGACCATGTAGCGGTGCTTCTCCGACATCACGTCGAGCGCGCCGGCCCAGCGCGCGAAGACCTCCGGCAGCCGCAGCATCCGCGAAGTGTGGCCCGAAGGCGCGGTGTCAACGACGACGCGCGCGAACTCTGCGGAGCGCTCGACCTCGCTCAACTCGAAGAGCGCCATCACCTCGTCCATGCCGGGCAAAGAGAGGTCGAGCAGGTCGTTGATGTCGGCCTCGTCGAGAATCGTGCCGCGGTCGGCGATCTCGGCGAGCACGCCGCGGTGCTTCTGCTTGAACTCTTCGAGCGCGCGCGCCGCGTCCATCTCGCGCGCGAAGAGGCGTGGCGCGTCGTCGCCTCGCCCCCGACGCGCGACTTCCGCCGTGCGGTCGCCGACTGTCGCGCCGAGGCTGTCGGAGAGAGAGTGCGCGGGGTCGGTCGAGAAGAGGAGAATCCGCTCGCCCGCGCCCGCCGCGTCGAGGAGCGCGAGCGCGGTCGCCGCCGCGGCGGTCGTCTTGCCGACGCCGCCCTTGCCGCCGAAGAAGATGTATCGAGTCGGAGGGAAATGTTCGGGGAGCATGCTTGTCTCATCTTGCGCGGCGTCCGTCTTGGCGAGGCGGCGGGACTTGCGAGGCGGCGGGGCCGCGTGTTGAGAGGAGCGTGATTTTGAACTGCGCTTCGCTTGCGACGACGCGTGTGCGTCTGTTTGTTCGCGCTTCGGCTTCCCTTCGCGTGTCTGTTCGTGCTTCGGCTTCGCGCGGTCGTGGATGCTTCTGTTCGCGCTTCCCTTCTTCGCCAACTCGACGCCTCCCGCGGCGACTCGGAAGTTATCGCCCGCCGCCGGGTTCGTAGAAGTCGCCCTCTTCGTCTCCGCCCGACTCGATGACCATCGAGGACGTGTCGGCGGTGTGCACCTGCGACAAGGCTTCGAGTTGCCGGGCCTTGATTGCCCGCAGCCGCGCGAACAGTTCGCGCTCGGCCTCGGCGTAGTCGTCCTCGGAAATCTCCTCAAGCTCAAGCCGCATCTGCAACTCCAGCAGTTGCTCTTTGATGACAGACTCGTCGTTCAGCTCCTTGTCGGCGAGCTGCTGAATCTGCTTCATGATGAACTTGAAGCCGTTGACGGGCGCGAGCAGTAGGTCGTCAATTAAAAACATAATCGGATTGCGGATTGCGGAATTCGGATTGCGGATTAAAGAAAGTGGAAGTCTTTAACAATCCGAATTCCGCAATCCAAAATTCTCAGGCCGCCCCCTCGCCGCGTTCGAGCTTGAGGCGGATGTGGACGAAGTTGTAGGGCGGCCAGGGGCCTGTGTACTTGAAGGAGAGCTTGCCCTCGTACTTGGCGGCGATCTCCTTGACCTTGGCGTCGAACTCCTGTTCGCGGTCGCGCTCGATGAGGAAGGCGGCGTTCATGATCATCTTGTCGCCGATGGGCTTGTTGGCGCGCGAGGCGACCGCCGTGTCGCGGAGGTGGTCGTAAACTCCGCGGACGTAGGCGTCGGATTTTTCGGCGAGCGCCGTCTCGATCAGGCGGCCCAACTGCATCCGTGCGAAGTAGGTCGAGCCTGCGCCGCGCGAGGTGATCTGCTCCTTGAGGTTTCTGATCTCCTCGCTCTCCTCTTCCAGCTCGGCGATGACGCGCTCGCGATCCCAGTTCACTTTGAGTCCGAACTCGACCTTGCCTTCCATCTTCGCCAGCACGTCGCGCAGCGCGTCGTAGGTTCCGCGCATCAGCTCCATGATGTCGTCTTCGGTGCGGAAGAGGACGCCGAAGGCCATCGGCAGGACGGTGAAGTCGCGCATCACGGTCTCGTTGACCTGCTCGTGCGCGAAGACGTTCTCGCGCGTCGGGTCGTAAACCTGAATCGGCGTGTTCGAGACGACGGCGGCCAGCCCGTCGTGGTGGACGGTGTAAACCTCGTCGCCGCGGCCCCCGATGCCGATGGGGCCGAAGGAGCGCGACTCCTTCGTCTCGATGATGCAATAGACGTACTTGCCTTCGGGCGTCTGCGATGCGGCTTGTTCTGTTTCGGCGCTCATAAGTTCCCCGGAATTGGTTTAACTACGGACTCGCCCGAAACGCGTCGGGCGACGGCTCGTGGAGTGGTCAGCACCGCCCGCTCGAAGAGGCGCGGACGCCTCGCGGCTGTCGTCGGTTCCGTCTCGCGGCGCTCACGTTCGGGAGCGCCGGCTCTTGAGTCTTCGGGGGTGTGACCGAAAGTATAATAAGCGCGCGCGCGATTCCCGCGCAACAACTATCCACACGGGGGCCGCGGTGTTAGAATTCTCGCGTCTGCAACCCGGCGGCGACGGCGGACGTATCTGAATGAGGCGGGCGAGAGTTCGGTTCATTCGTCCGTGAGTCCGGCGAGTTAACGAATCGCCGGACAAACCCTTTCGGAGATTCTTATGAGCGACCAGCGAAACTGGCTTGAGCGTTTGGGCGAGAAGATTCCGGGCTACGGCGGCTACGTCTCGAAGGAGCGGAGGCGCGACGCGGACAAGCTCCAGCGCGAGCACCTCGCCGAGCAACTGCGCGCGGCCAAGCAGCCCTTGAACGAAGTGATGCGCGAGCTTTCGTCTTCGGGCCGCCTGTTCGAGGTCGGCCCGGTTGACCGCGTGATAAAGAAGATTGACCAGATCGAGAACCGCGTGCGGTTCGCGTCCTACGGCTACGCGGGCTTCTTCGACGCGGTGAAGATTCAGGACGCGCAGCTCGATGCGATCTACCGCTTCGACCTCGCGCTCGTCGAGAAGGTCGAGGCGCTCGAAGGCCGGGCGCGCGAACTCGGCTCGAAGTCTTCGACGCCGGAGGGACTCAAGCAGGCTGCGTCGGAACTCGAAGCGGCGGCTGACGACCTCAACCGAACCTTCGACGAGCGCTACCGCGCAATCGAGAACTTCCGCCCCGACGACACGCAGGGGCAGCCGATGTTTAGTTGAAGTGATGAACGCGGAATGATGAGCGATGAATGTCGCGCTGGCTGAGCTTTCAATTCATCATTCCGCGTTCATCCTTCATCGTTTCTTCTTATGACTGAACGTTGCGAAAAGTGTGGCGCGGAGTTGTACGCGCGGCAGCAGTTCTGCCGCAGGTGCGGCGCTCCGGTCGCGCGCGCCAAAGAAGATGCGCCGACGCAAATCTTACAGCCGGGCGGGGCGAATTCGGGGCCGGTGAACTCCGGCGGCCTGAATTCGGGGCCGGTTGACTCAGGCCCGTTCGTCGGCACCTCGCCGCTCGGAGGCGGCGCGCGCACTGACGCCGTCGGCCCGAAGCCCGCGACCGCGTACCAGCCGCAAGCCTCAAGCTACGCGCCGATGCCGCCGAGTTTCCAACAGGCGCAGACGCCCGCCGGCTTTCAACACACGTCGCCGCTCGTCGGACAGCCTTTCGGCTCGCAGCCGCTCGCGGTCGGCGCGCCCGCGCGCAAGAGGCGCGGCTGGGTCTGGCTCGTCGCGCTGCTCGTCGTCTTCCTGCTCGGCGCGGGCGCGGTCGGCGGTGCGGGCTACGTGATCTGGCGCGCGAGGCAGCGCGCTTTGTCCGCGCGCGCGGGCATTCCGGGCGTCCCCAACGTGCCGAGGCCGCCCGACGTAAACATCCCGACCGACCTGGGCGACAAGATCAACAAGGCGCTCAAGGCGGCGGGCATCCCGCAGCCGCTCGACGAGTCGGGCGCGACCGTGACGGGCACGGACACGGTCATCACGAAGACCTTTCAACTCGACGACGACGCGACCTTCTCAGTCCAGGGGCTGACCGGCAACTTCACCATCACGGGCACGGACGGCGACCAGGCCGAACTGAGGGTGACGAAGCACGGCGGCAGCCCGGAGGAGCGCAAGGCGGCCAACGTCTCGATGGCGCAGACCGACGAGCGTGTGCTCCTCGTCGGCGGCGGCCCGCCGTCGGGCGTCGAACTCTCCTACGAGATCAAACTGCCGCGCGACCTCTCGAAGGTCGAGATAAATTCAGACCACGGCGACCTGAAGTTCGCCGACTTGGGCGGCGCGGTCAACGTCACACTGCGACAGGGCAACCTTGAGTTCAAAGACCTGACGGGCGCAGTCCACAGCAGGCTCGTCAACGGCGACGTGAAGGTCTCGCTCGACAAGTCCGACCGCGACGGCGACCAGGACATCTCGGTCGTCAACGGCAACATCGAGGCGACGGTCGCCGACGGCGCGGACGTGAACCTGAAGGCCGAGTCCATCAACGGCGACATCAGCGCTGACGACCGCCTCGGCCTCAAGGTCGAGAAGCGCCCCGCCGGCCACGCGGTCTCCGGCCAACTCGGCGACGGCGGCCAGGCGCTCGAACTCAAGA
Organism: Pyrinomonadaceae bacterium; assembly: GCA_035652995.1. Classification (GTDB taxonomy): domain Bacteria; phylum Acidobacteriota; class Blastocatellia; order Pyrinomonadales; family Pyrinomonadaceae; genus QHXN01. The sequence continues at coordinate 2,985 of DASRCS010000008.1, read as the reverse complement.
CCGTCAACGGCGGCATCAAGCTGAAGAAACAGTAAACTAAAGGAGAGGTCGGAGGTCAGAGGTCAGAAGTCGCGATCCAATGCGGTCGAATGTCTGCTGACGACAAAAGCTTTTCACTGACCTCTGACCTCCGACCTCTAAACAAGGAGAAGCGGCCAGATGGCAATCGAAGTCATACAGTTTTTCGACCAGACGGGGCAGCAGATCGTGGCGCGGATTCCGCCGCAAGGGTCGGCGGACATCAAGATGGGCGCGCAGTTGATCGTGCAGGAGAACCAGTCGGCGGTCTTCTACCGCGACGGCAAGGCGCTCGACACGTTCGGCCCCGGTCGCCACACGCTCACGACGATGAACGTGCCGCTCCTGTCGCGGCTGATCTCGCTCCCCTTCGGCGGCACGTCGCCGTTTCAGGCCGGAGTGGTCTTCGTCGCGCGCCACACCTTCCAGGACATGAAGTGGGGCACGAAGGAGCCGATACCTTTTCGCGACTCCGAACTCTACATGGTTCGACTGCGCGCCTTCGGCAAGTACGCCTTCCGCGTCGCCGACCCGCAACTCTTCGTCGGCTCGATTGTCGGCACGCGCGGACTCGTCTCCACGCAGCAGCTCGGCGAGTACCTGCGCGACATCATCGTCTCGCGCCTCAACGACCTTCTCGGCGAGAACCTGAAGACGGTCTTCGACCTTCCGGCCTATTACGACGAACTCGCCGCGGGCGTGAAGGCGCGCGTGGCCGAAGACTTCAGCAAGCAGGGGCTTGAGCTGGTTGACATGCTCATCTCGGCGATCACGCCGCCCGAAGAGGTGCAGAAGAAGATTGACGAGCGCGCCTCGATGTCCGCGCTCGGCGACATGAACAAGTACATGCAGTTCAAGGCCGCCGAGTCAATGCCCGACGCGGCGAAGCAGCCGGGCGGGGCCGCGGGCACGGGCATGGGCTTGGGCATGGGCTTCGGCATGGGGCAGATGATGGCGAACGCCTTCGGCGGCGGACAGGGCCAGCAGCAGGGTCAGCAGGGCGGGCAGGGTCAGCAAGGCGGCGCGCAGGCGCAGATGATTCCGTGCCCGAAGTGCGGCACGCCCGTGGCCGCGGGCGCGAAGTTCTGTAACAACTGCGGCGCGAACGTGCAGCAGCAGGCCGCGACGCAAACCTGTCCCAACTGTCAGGCTCAGGTGCAGGCCGGCGCGAAGTTCTGCAACAACTGCGGCCAATCGCTCGAACCCAAAGCCTGCAAGAACTGCAACACGCCCGTCCCCGCCGGCGCGAAGTTCTGCGGCAACTGCGGCACGGCCACCTGAAGCCACACGCCGCTTCATTTCATTGGCGCGGGCGATACACGCTTCCCTCGCCCGCGCCGACTCCGAGATATGCGACGCCTCACTTCGGCAATCGCCATCGGCCCGCTCGCGCTCGCGTCCCTTTCATTTAACAGCAACGCGGCGCGGCGCGCGTGCGATTGTCCCAACGTCAGCGTTTCGTGTCCTGATGCCGTCAGGCCGGGCGTGCCGGTGACGTTCACGACCAACGTAAGCAACCTCGACTCCGACGCTAAGGTCACGTACAACTGGACTGTCTCCGCGGGAACGATTGTCAGCGGTCAAGGCACGTCTTCGATAACGGTTGATTCGACCGGCATCTGGGATGGAACAATCGAGGCGACTATTGAAGTAAACGGCCTGCCTGACTCATGCGGCAAGAAGACCTCATGTTCGACAACCGTCGTAGGTATCGGCGATCCTGGTCGCCTTGACGAGTATGGCAACATCCGTTGGAGTGACGAGAGGGCACGCCTCGACAACTTTGCCATCGAGATGCAGAACGACCCGTCGGCTCGGGGATACATCATCTGCTACGGCGGAAGGGTAGGACGAGCAGGCGAAGCGTTGCGCCGTTGTAGCCGCGCCAAGAGTTACGTTAACAGACATCGCGGCATCGAGGCTGCGCGCATCGTGACCATAGACGGCGGCTATAAAGAAGAACTGGCCGTCGAACTTTTCATTGTGCCGTCGGGCGCGACGCCGCCGATGGCATCGCCGACGGTTGACCCGAAGGAAGTTCGCATCATCAAACGCGGCGCGAAAAGTCGGCGGCTTCACTGACCGACACTCGACTTGAGGACGATGAATCAAACTTGCGAATACTGCCAGGGCGCGGTCGAAGAGGGCGCGACGAAATGCGAGAACTGCGGGGCGAGTTTGGGCGAGAGTGTGGCGAAGGACTTTCGCTTCTGCCCGTTCTGCAAGCGCAGGCTGGTCGCGCTGGGGAGTCCGGCGTGCAACTACTGCGGGCGGGCGCTGCCCGACGACTTCGTGAAGGCGCGCGAGGCGACGTGGCAGCGCGTCAACGAAGTGAGCACGGGCCACGCCAGCGAAGAGCAGATCAGGGAGTTGGAAGAGGAGAGCGACGACGCGATGAAGCGCGCGCTGAGGTCGCTTCTGGATTTGAAGGACAAGTCGTAGGCGTTTGACGAGTCGAGAAGACGACAAGCCTTCGCGCCCGCGTCGCGTTCGGACGAGCGCCGTCAGGCGCGGAAGAATGTGGCCCACGGCCCGACGCCGTGGGCCACATTCTTCCGCCGACTCCGTCGGCTTACTCCTGCTACCGACCGCGTCGGCTCAAATCCGTCGCTGACTCCGTCGGCTCGTGTCTGCCCCGACTCAGTCGTCTCAATTCATCAATGCTCTTGCTGCACGCGCAGGGCCGGCACCGCCGACGAAGCGGACGCCGCGTCCGGCTTTGTTTCGTCGCCCTTCAAAATCTCTTCGGCCACTTCGAGCGCGCGGTCGCGCCTGCGCCGCAGGTCTTCGCGCGTCGGCGCGGCGGCAACGTCGGGGGGGAGGCCAGCGCCTTCGAGCCGCTCGCCCGCGGCGGTGTGGTAGTCGGTCTCACTGATGTCGAGGACGCCGCCGTCGGGCAGTTGCTGTCGGCGCTCGATGCCGAGGACGCAGCCGCAGGTCTGCTCGCCGACGACCGTGGCGCGGCCC
>DASRCS010000007.1:0-12868 GCA_035652995.1 Pyrinomonadaceae bacterium | reverse complement strand
AACCCGAAGAGGGCGTCGGGCTGATGCGGCTCCGCAGGCCCGCGAAGAACGAGCGCGAGTTGACGAGCGGCCCCGGCAAGCTCTGCAAGGCGCTCGGCATTGACCGCAGCTTCGACGGCGAAGACCTGACCGGAAGTCGTGTCTGGATCGAAGACGAGGGAGTTGAGGTCAAGCCGGACGAGATCGCCAGCGGCCCGCGCATCGGCATCGCCTACGCCGAAGAGGACGCGCACAAGCCCTGGCGCTTCTGGCTGAAAGGCAATCCATTTATCAGCAAGAGGTGAATGATCGCCGGGAGCGCGGGCATCCTGCCCGCATTGAGCGCGCCAGCGCGAAGAAGAGTTCGCGTTGAAACTCAAGCTTGAGTGGAGACGAAAGTTTGGAGCTTACCTCACAAGCATTGCGGACAAGATGCCCGCGCTCCCGACTTTGAGTTCTGGTTAACGTCAACGGTTTGGGAATTGAGTCTTGCGGATAACTTTTCTCGGAACGAGTGCGGGGGTGCCGACGCGCGCGCGAAACGTCTCGTGCGTCGCTTTCAGGCCGCCGCAGCGCGGCGAGGTCTGGCTCTTCGACTGCGGCGAGGGCACGCAGCACCAACTCCTTCGCAGCGACATCAACATAAGCCAGATCACGCGCGTCTTTATCACGCATATGCACGGCGACCACGTTTACGGGCTGATGGGGCTGCTCGCGACCTGTGGAATGTCGGGCGGCGCGCGCGCCGTCACGCTCTACGGCCCGCGCGGACTCGAACAGTACGTCGGCGAGGTCAGCCGACGCACGCAGCTCCGCACGTCGTACCCGCTCGACGTGAAGACGGTCGAGGCGGGCGAAGTCTTCGAGGACGAAGAGTACACGGTCTCCTGCCTGCAACTGCGCCACAGGCTGACGGCCTTCGGCTACCGCGTGACGGAGAAGGATCGCGCGGGCCACTTCGACGCGGAGAAGGCGAGGGAACTCGGCATCCCCTTCGGCCCGCTCTACGGAAAACTGAAGCGCGGCGAGAGCGTCACGCTCCCCGACGGTCGAACCTTCGACGGCGCGGACTTCTGCGGCCCCGCGCAGCGCGGTCGCACGGTCGTCTATTGCACCGACACGATCTACTGCGCCAACGCCGTCGAACTCGCGCGCGACGCAGACCTGCTCATCCACGAGGCGACCTTCGCCGACGCCGACGAGCCGCTCGCCGTCCGCAGCACACACTCGACCGCGCGCATGGCCGCGCGCGTCGCGGCGGAAGCGGGCGCTAGAAAACTCGTGCTGACGCACATCAGCCCGCGCTACTTTCCCGGAAACGAGACGGGGCCGCAGCAGCTTCTCGAAGAGGCGCGCGAGGTCTTTCCGGCGACCGAGCTGGCGCACGACTTTTTGAGCATTGACGTTGAGCGCCGCGTGGGGTAAATCTTCCGCCGCGCCTCACGAGCGCGTGTGAATTTGAACGAAGGCCGGCCAGGCGGCTGGTCACTCCGGCACAGAGGCTTTACACGCCCGCTGTTACGTGTGATACGATGTGCCGTGTCTGCAACGACGCCGGACGACCCCGACCGGCGCTGAAGAGAAAACGCGAGGAGCGAGAGCAAATGTCTTTCAACAAAATCATCATCGTCGGCAACCTCGGACGCGACCCCGAGCTTCGCTACACGCCGCAGGGCACGGCGGTCTGCAACTTCTCGGTCGCCACGAACGAGCGGCGCAGGGACAAGGCGGGCGAGCAGCAGGACGTGACCACGTGGTTCCGCGTCAACGCCTGGGGCCGTCAGGCCGAGAACGTCTCGAAGTATCTGGCGAAGGGTCGTCGCGTCTATGTCGAAGGCCGCCTGCACGTCGAGGAGTGGCAAGACCGCGACGGCAAGACGCGCTACACGCTCGAAGTCAACGCCTCCGACATACAGTTCCTCGACAGCGCGGCTGACGTGGAAGGCATCCCCGTGCGCCAGCAGTCGCAGGCGGCAGCGCCCGCTTCGCGTCCTGCGGGCGGCGGCGGCTCTTCGCGCGAGCCTGACATCGAGGACGACGAGATTCCGTTTTAAGAGAATGATGAATGCGGAATGATGAGTGATGAATTAGACGGGGGCACGCGCCCGTCGCAATCGCAGCGTCATCAGTCGCCGTTGAACTCGACGTTCAGGCGACAGCGCGGCTCACGATATTCATAGTTCATCATTCCGCATTCATCATTTCATCAACAAGGGGCGACAATGGGCGAAGAGTTTTCGTCGGGCGATGAGACGGGGCGGGCGCTCGTCGCGGTCGAGCGCGCGCGGTTCATGCCGGCGATGTCTATCGAGTCGGCGGTCGAGCGCTACAACGCTGTGACCGAGTTCGTCAGCCGCGTGCTTCGGAAGGACGTTGACTACGGCGTCATCCCCGGCACCGAGAAGCGCACGCTGCTGAAGCCCGGCGCGGAGAAGCTGACGACCTTCTTCGGACTCTCGACGCGCTTCCAACTCCTGGAGCGCATCGAGGACTGGACGGGCGACGACCACGGCGGCGAGCCTTTCTTCTACTACCTCTACCGCTGCCAACTCACGCGCGGCGACGTGCTCATCGCCGAGACAGACGCCTCCTGCAACTCGCGCGAGACGAAATACCGCTGGCGCGAGGCGCAGCGCACGTGCCCCGCGTGCGGACAGGCGGCAATCATCAAGGGGCGCGAGGAGTACGGCGGCGGCTGGTTGTGTTTTAAGAAGCGCGGCGGCTGCGGCGCGAAGTTCGCGGACGGCGACGAGGTGATCGAGTCGCAGCAGACGGGCCGCGTCTTCAACCCAGACATCGCCGACCAGGTGAACACGATTCAAAAGATGGCTCAGAAACGCTCTTTGGTCGGAGCCGTTTTGCTCGCCGTCAACGCGTCCGAGTTTTTCACGCAGGACGTTGAGGACATGTACTTCAACGCGGCGGCGGTCGCGCGCGAAGCCTCGACGGACGACGCGGACTTGGCCGACGAGATTCGCGCCGCGTGCCGCGCGTTGGGGAAGACCGAGGAGCAGCTCGCGGGCTGGCTCAGGAAGAAGTACGGCGCGGGCGGCGTCGAGCAGTTGACCGACGCGGACAGGCGCGAGGTTCTGTCCCTGCTTCAAGGGATGCTCTCGAAGCGCGCCGCGTAAGACATAAACATTCCAAGACCGCCGCGCGGACGTACTGCTCTCCTTAAAATGAACTCGGCGACGCTCGTCCTACGATTCGACGCGGGCACGCTGCTGCTCGACGGCGCGGGCGCTGACGCACGCGTGCCTTCGGCGTTTCGCTGGGACGCGCGGGTGATGCGTTGGCGCGCGCCCGCGTGGGCTTATCGAGAAGTCGTGCGCGAGCTTGTGCGCGCGAAGGTCGAGTACGAAGACCACGCGCGCGCCTATCATCGGTTCGACTTCCCGACGAAGCTCCTCGTCGAGCCGCGTCCTTACCAGCAACAGGCAATCGAAGAGTGGAAGCGGGCGAACTTCTGCGGCGTCGTCGTGCTGCCGACGGGCGCGGGCAAGAGCCTCGTCGCGCAGATGGCAATCGAGCGTGTGAAGCGCTCGACGCTCGTCGTCGTGCCGACGCTCGACCTGATGAACCAGTGGTACGACCTCCTGCTCTCGTGCTTTCAGGCCGAAGTCGGACTCATCGGCGGCGGCTATTTCGAGACGGGAGCTTTGACGGTCACGACCTACGCCTCGGCCTTCCGCTTCATGGAGCGGATGGGCAACAGGTTCGGACTCGTCATCTTCGACGAATGCCATCACCTGCCGAGCGGCGTTCATCGTCATGCGGCAGAGATGTGCATCGCGCCGTTCCGGCTCGGACTCTCGGCGACGCCTGAGCGCGCCGACGGCGAGGACGCTTCGCTCGAACGACTCATCGGCCCGTTCGTCTTCCGCCGCGAGACGCACGAACTCGCGGGCGAGTACCTGTCCGACTACACCGTCACGCGGATACGCGTCGAGCTGAGCGAAGAGGAGCGCGCCGATTACGAGCGCGAGCGCGATGTGTTCCGAAGTTTCCTGCGCGAGAAGGGGATCGGCCTGAATTCCCTGCGAGGCTGGCAGATGTTCGTCGCCGCGAGCGCGCGTTCGAGTGAAGGGCGGCGCGCGATGCTCGCCTACCGCGAGTCGAAGCGCATCGCTTTGGGGACAGATTCAAAATTGCGCGTGCTCTCGGAGCTTCTTCAGCGCCACCGCCGCGACAAGGTTCTCATATTCACGGCGGAGAACGAGATGGTCTATCGCATCTCCCGAAAATTCCTCGTCCCCGCGATCACGCACGAGACGGGCGTGAAGGAGCGACGCGCTTGGCTCGAAGCCTTCAACCGCGGAGAGGTTCTCGCGCTCGCCACCTCGAAGGTCTTGAACGAGGGCGTCAACATCCCCGACGCATCGGTCGCCGTCGTCCTCTCCGGCTCCGGCTCGACGCGCGAGCACGTCCAGCGATTGGGCCGCATCCTTCGAAAGCTGCCGGGGAAAGAGGCGATACTCTACGAAGTCGTCACCCAGGACACGACCGAGGAGCACATCAGCCGACGCCGCGGCGCGGGCGAACAGTTCAGGGATCAAAGGCGCTCGAAGGAAATCCCAACGCTGCTATGACGATTGCGGATTGCGGACTTCGGATTGCGGACTCGACGAAGGTCGTGCCCCTTGACGTTTCCGCGCGAACACGCAAAGGCAAAGCCGACAAAGATAGCCCGGCTTTCAATCCGCAATCCGAATTCCGCAATCCGCAATCATGTTGACCGCAGACCTCGCCATGAGCTGGCAGCGCGGCGAGCAGATCAGGCCGCGCTACATTGACGCCGACGACGGAGAATATCTGCGCGCGGCGGCGGACTTGACCGCGCTCTTCGCGGAGCACGAGGGCGCGAGGCGCGCGACGCTCGAAGAGTCTTTGGCGGACTACGTCGGCACGGGGACGGATTACAAAATCCTGCGCGGGCTGATAAAGCTTTTGACCGACCGCTGCGAGTTCGAGACGAGCGCGCCGGCAGACCCGACGGAGATTCGACGCGCGCTCTTTCTCAAAGCTCGCGCGATGCATCCGTTGACGAGCGAAGACGCGCGCGCGCAGGTCGTCGCCGAATCAGCGCGCGAACTCGCGTGCGAGGCGGAAGCGTTGGATGAGAGTTTGTACGCAGACCTGCCGGAGAATCAGAATCTCACAGTCTTTGAAACGATCTCGCCGCGCGAGCTTTTAGACTTGTACAACGTCGCGCAGGCGCAGGCGCTCCTGTACCGCGCCGTCGAGATGCGCCTGTGGCTTGAGCCGCAGACGGCGGAAGGCTACCGCGAGTTGTTCGGCGCGATTAAGGCTTACAACCTGATTCACACCGTCAAAGGTAATTCGCGCGACGGCTATGAGGTTCGCCTGGACGGGCCGGCCTCGATCTTCCAGCGCTCGCAGAAGTACGGCATCCAGATGGCCGTCTTCCTGCCCGCGCTCCTGCTCTGCAAAGGCTGGCGGATGCGCGCGGAGATTCAGGCGGCGCGCGGGCGCGCGGCCTTCTTCGAGCTTTCGAGCGAGCAGACGCGCCTGCGCTCGCACTACCTGGACGCCGACGCATACGAGAATCCCGTCATCGAAAAACTCGCGGCGACGTGGGGCAAGGCGGGCAGCCAGTGGACGCTTGAGCCGAGCGGCGAAGTGATTGACCTCGGCGACAGCGCGTTCATCCCCGACTTCGTTCTGCGAAACCCGCCGGGCGCGCGGGTCTTCCTCGAAGTGCTCGGCTTCTGGACTCCCGAACACCTGCGCGAGCGTTTGCTTGAGTTCGATCACGCGCGAATCAAGAACTTCGTCCTCGCCGCGTGGGACGAACTCCGCGGCAGCCGCGACCCCTTGACGAACGTCCCGCCGAACACAATCGTCTTCAAGCGCAGCCTCGACCCCTCGGTCGTCGCGCTGATGGCCGACAAGCTGGTCGAAGAACAGTCGCGCGAGCGTTAGCTTCAGCCGACGACTTCGACCTTCCAAACGTCCTCCGTCAACTGCGTGGTCGTGATCTCGACGGGCAGGAATTTTTTGATGACCTCGATGTTGGTCGTCGTGTGGAGCGTCGGCGTCGAGGTCATGTACGAGCCGCCGCCCGCGAGCGCCATCGGGATGAGCAGTTGGTCTGCGAGGTGTTCGCCGACGGGCGCGCCCGCGTCGAGGTATCTCTGCGCCTCGTGGACGACACCCGCCGCGACCTGTTCGGCGCGGACGCCGCGCTCGCCGATGCCGGTGAAGACTTCGGTCAGGCACTCGCTCTCGATTGAGATGGTGAAGACGTTGCCGCCGCTCGCGGCGTTGGTTGACTCTTCGAGGTCGAGCTGGTCGGGCGTCCAGCCCAACTGCTCGCTCGCGACGGCAATCTCGCGCTCGCCGACGTGGCGCGGAATGTTGACGACGAGCGCGCGAGCGCGCTGCGAGAGAATCGCGCCGCGCTCGTCGAGGTCGAGACGCTTCAGCCCGCGCGCAGGCTCGACGTAAACGTTGAAGCGGCCCCCGCCGGGCGGGTAGAAGCCGTAGCGCTGAAGCTCGACCGAAACGGTCGGCCCCGCGCGGTTGACGAGCGGGAGAAAAGTTTTCTGGATGAACTCGAACGGCGGGGCCTTCGGGTTGTGCGTGCCGCCCTCGAAGAGCAGGAGGCTCGGCGCGTTCGAGATCATCAGCGGCGGAAGGATCGCCTGAAGCACGAGCATCGTGCTGCCCGCCGTCCCGATGCTGAACTTGTACTCGCCGGGCCTGACCTCGCCGGGGACGAAGGTGAACTCCTTCGCGCCCGCGTGCGCGCCGTCAACACGCGCCCCGCCGATGGCCGCCGCCGCCGTGACCGCGGTCATGTGCTGGCGTTGCAGGCCGGGCTTGTCGCGCCGCGCCCGCACGTTGAAGACGCGGAAGGCCCTCCCCGTGATGAGCGAGAGCGCCAGCGACGTGCGGATGATCTGGCCGCCGCCCTCTCCGTATGAGCCGTCGAGGCTGAGCATAAAACAGTAGGCAGTGAGCCGCGAGCAGTGAGCAGTAAGTTTTCGGAGAAGGTGAGCGGGGAGTTGAGTCGGCGACTCGTGCCGCCGGACGCAAACTGCTCACCGCTTACTGCTCGCGGCTCACTCGTTTTCGAGTAGCGCCTTCGCCTTCTGGAGTTCTTCCATGTGCGCCTCTCCGACCTGCGGGTAGCGCAGGTGGAGCGACTTGAGTTTCGAGACGATCACGTCGGCGACCGCCGCGCGCGTGAACCACTTGTTGTCGGCGGGGATGACGTACCAGGGCGCGTGGGTCGTGCTGGTGTGGTTGAAGGCGTCCTCGAACGCGTCCATGTATTCGTCCCAGTGCTCGCGCTCGCGCGCGTCGCCGACCGAGAACTTCCAGTTCTTTTCGGGCGTGTTGATGCGCGCGAGGAAGCGCCGCTTCTGCTCCTCCTTCGAGACGTTGAGGAAGAATTTGAGGACGTGGATGCCGTTGTTGACGAGGTAGCGCTCGAAGTTGTTGATCTCCTCGAAGCGGCGCTTCCAGATGCCTTTCTTCTTCGAGTCCGGCGGGAGCTGCTGAAGCTGTAGAATCTCCGGGTGGACGCGGACGACGAGGACTTCTTCGTAGTAAGAGCGGTTGAAGATGCCGATGCGACCGCGTTCGGGCAGCGCCTTGAAGGTGCGCCAGAGGTAGTCGTGGTCGAGTTCCTCGGACGACGGGCCTTTGAACGAATAAACCTGCGTGCCCTGCGGGTTGACGCCGGACATGACGTGGCGGATCGTGCCGTCCTTGCCCGCCGCGTCCATCGCCTGAAAGATGACGAGCAGCGCGTAAGTGTTCTGCGCGTAAAGCACGTCCTGGTACTCGGCGAGCCGTTGGATGTCGTTCTCAAGCTTGCTCGCCGCCTCGTCCTTGTTTTTGAACTTGCCGGTGTAAGACGTGTCGTAATCCTTCAGCCGAATTTTCTTGTGCGGCGGAACGATGAAGCGGTCGTGGTTCATGCGGGTCAACTCCTCAAAGGCTCCGCGCGCGGCCAACGTGCGCGGGCCGAAATCGTCTGCGGCCTAAACGCCTTCGATGTCTCTGGGTCTGACGAACAGCTCGACGCGGCCCGCGCCTTCGCGCAGCCGGCCCCACTTCTCGATGCCGAGCGCGACGCGCGCGAGCGCGGCTGTCGGCATACTCCGCGACTCGCCCGTCAAAAGTTCGAGCAGTCCTTCGAGTCCGGGGTTGTGGCCGACGAGCAGCACTTCGCCGGCGCTCTCCTCGACCTGCGAGACGACTTCGACGAGACGCGCAGGTGTGGCCTCATAGACGCGCTCGTCGAAGCGCAGAGGTGCCGAGAGTTTCGCCGACTCGGCGACGAGCGCCGTGGTTTGCCGGGCGCGCTCGGCGGGCGACGAGATGACGAGGTCGGGGTCGAGCTTTCGCCTCCGCATGAAGCGACCGACGAGCGGCGCGGCCCGCAGGCCACGCTCGTTGAGCGGGCGGTCGAAGTCGGCGAGCGAAGAGTCGCCCCAACTTGATTTCGCGTGACGTAAGAGCAGGAGCCGTTTCAAGTCCGAAGCCTTTCCCGACAAAAGGCCGAGCTGCGCGAATTCGGGGAGCCGTGAGTGTTCGTGAAACGAAGTCCCACGGCGGGCGCGAAGTCTTTTACCACAGATGCGGCGCGCGTCAAACGTCCGAGCGTTTGTTGCGTGGTTAAATGTTGTGATGTAATCAAAACGAAGCGCGCGGCACGGTCGTGAGACGGCGCGCCGTCGCGCTCGGCCCGCTTCGTTTTGCGGGCGGGAGGAAGCCTGAGAGGATGTCTCGCACGGTCGTTGTCGGCGACGTTCACGGTTGTTACGACGAGCTTGTCGCGCTCGTCGAGAAGGTCGCGCTTCGCGACTCCGACCGTCTCGTCTGCGTCGGCGACCTCGTCGTCAAGGGCGAGAAGAATCGCGAAGTGCTCGACCTCTTCATGCGTGACGAGCGCTTCTCTTCGGTCATCGGCAACCACGACCGCGCGCTGCTCGAACACTGGAAGGGCGAGCGCACGGAGTTGAAGCCCGCGCAAAAGAAGTGCAGCGACGAACTCAGGGAAGGGCGCGAGCGCTACGCCGCGTTCCTCGACTCGCTGCCCGCCTACATAGACCTCGGCTCGCACGTCGTCGTCCACGCCGGATTGCGGCCCGGCGTCGCGCTCGAAGAGCAGGCAATCGAAGACCTGACCGAGCTTCGCACGCTCGGCCCCGACCGCACGAGCCGCGAGGGTCTGCCGTGGTACGAGGTTTACGAAGGCTCTCGCTTCGCGCTCTTCGGCCACTGGCCGACGTGGCCTCCGCGCCGAGGCCCGCGCGCGCTCGGACTCGACACCGGCTGCGTCTATGGCTACAGTCTGACGGCTTACGTCGTCGAGACCGGCGAGTTCTTCAGCGTCCCGGCGAAGCGCGCATATGATTCGCCTAAGCAGCGCGTCGCTTGAAAGTAACTGCCGAGTTTGTGCCGTAGGGGTAGGGCTTGTCCCCGCCCCTACAGTTATCAAAATCGTCTTCGTTACAGCGATGTAACATCAGGCCGATAAAGTCACGCAGATGATTCCATACGGCAAGCACCGCCTGCCCGGAAAACTTTTCGTCGTCGAGGGCACGGACGGCAGCGGCAAGTCAACGCAGCTCTCCCTGCTCTACCAGTGGCTCAAGTCGGAGGGCTACCCGGTCTTCTTCTCCGAGTGGAACTCTTCGCCGCTCGTCAAAGACACGACGAAGCGCGCGAAGAAGCGGCGTCTGTTCACGCCGACCACGTTCTCCCTGCTTCACGCGACCGACTTCGCCGACCGAACCGAGCGCGACATCCTCCCGCCTTTGAAGGCCGGCGCAATCGTCCTCGCCGACCGCTACATTTACACGGCGTTTGCGCGCGACGTGGCGCGCGGCTGCGACGGCGCGTGGGTGCGAAACCTCTACCGCTTCGCGGTCAGGCCGACGGTCGCGTTCTTCTTCCGCGCGCCGCTCGACGTGGCGATCAGCCGCATCGTTTCGGCGCGGCCCGAGTTGAAATACTACGAGGCCGGCCTCGACATGGACTGGGCGGACGACGCCGAGGAGAGCTTCCGCGTCTTTCAGGGGAAGATTCTGGACGAGTACGACCGAATGGTCTCGGAGTTCGGGCTGACGCAGATTGACGCGACGCGCTCCATCGAGCGGCAGCAGCGAGAGGTGCGCCGCATCGTCATGCGCCACCTCGAAGGGAAGGAGCAGGCCGCCTGACGAACGAAGCGAAATTCTACGGCACGCCGCTGCCCGGCTTCGAGCGCGAGCAGTACAGCGGCAAGCTCATCGTCATCGAGGGCACCGACGGGGTTGGGCGCTCGACGCACACGGCGATGCTGCGCTCCTGGCTCGAAGCTCGCGGCCACGCCGTCATTGACACCGGCATGACCCGCTCGGTGCTCGCGGGGCGCGGATTGAAGAAGGCGAAGACGGGCACGACCCTCGGTCGCCTCACGATGCAGCTCTACTACGCGACCGACTTCGCCGACCGTCTGGAGAACGAGATGCTGCCCGCTTTGCGCGCGGGCTTCGTCGTGCTGACAGACCGCTACATCTACTCGGCGATTGCGCGCGCGACCGTGCGCGGCAGCGACCCGGCGTGGATTCGCGCGGTCTATGGAATCGCGCTCGTGCCCGACCTGATTCTTTATCTTCGCGTCGCGCGCGCCGAAGAACTCGTCTCGCGCGTGTTCGACTCCGGCAGGAAGTTCGACTACTGGGAGTCGGGGATGGACTTGAACCTCAGCGCGGATTTTTACGACAGCTTCGTCGAGTACCAGTCGCGTCTGCTGCGCGAGTTCGACCGGATGTCGGGCGAGTACGGCTTCCGCGTCGTTGACGCCTCGCGCTCGATCCGCCGCGTCGCGTCGGACTTGCGCCGCGCCGCCGCGCGCGTCATCGAGGCCGACGAGTTCCTCGAACAGTCCGGCGACGAGGCGGCGCGTCCCGCCGAGAAGGCAACCACGACGAAGGGCGCGGCGAATTAAATCCGAGTAAACATCATGAAGCTCGCGGCGATTGACATCGGCTCGAACTCGATCAAGCTCATCGTCGTGGACGCCGCCGCCGCCGACTCGTTCGCGGTGCTGGCGCGCGAGAAGGAGGTCGTCCGGCTCGGCCACGAGACGCTGCGCGAAGGCTTCCTCTCCGCGGAAGCAATCGAGCGCGCGGCGGACTGCGTCAAACGCTTCCGCTCAATCGCCGAGGCGCGCGGGGCCGAGACGGTCATCGCGACGGCGACCGCGTCGGTGCGCGAGGCGCGCAACGCGTCGAAGTTCGTCGCCGAGGTCAAGCGACAGTCGGGAGTCCGCGTCGAGATTCTTTCGGGCATCGAGGAGGCGCGGCTCATCGGCGTCGCGGCGAGCTTCTCGTGCGGCGAGACTCCGGGCGCGGCGCTCGTCAACATAGACATCGGCGGCGGCTCGACCGAAATCTCTCTGATGCGCGGAGGCGTGCCCGAACAACTCTTCTCCGTGAAACTCGGCGCGGTCGGCCTGACCGAGCAGTTCATCGCGAACGACCCGCCGAAGGCGAAAGAGTTGCGCGCGCTCAGGAACGAAATCCGCTCGGCGCTCGAACGCCCCGCGCGCGAGATGCGCGGCGCGAAGTGGCAGCGCGCCACGGGGACTTCGGGCACGATCATCGCGCTCGGCGAAGCTCTGCGCTTGCGGGCGCAGGCGCGCGTCGCGGGGCAGGAGGATCGCGGCGCGCAGCCCGCCGGCGCTGAAATATCTCTGGGACGACTCGTGCGGCTCAACGAGAAGCTCGCGCAGTCGGGCGCGGCGGAGCGACGCACGTCGCACGGCTTCAGCGCGCAGCGCGCCGACATCATCGTCGCGGGCGGGCAGATTCTCGAAGGCGCTCTGGCGTCGCTCGGCATCAACATGATTCGCACGTGCGACTTCGCTCTGCGCGAGGGAGTCATCATTGACCACCTCCGCCGCGTCGAGGCCGAGTCGCGCCCGCCCGTGCCCGACATCTCCGACCCGCGCCTGCTCGGAGTCCACGCCGTCGGTCGCCGCTTCGGCTACGAAGAGGCGCACGCGCTTCAGGTCGCGCGGCTCGCCGAAAAACTATTCGACGCGCTCTCAGGCGAGTACGAACTCACGCGCCACCAGCGCACGATGCTCTCGGCTGCGGCGCTGCTGCACGACGCGGGCTATCACATCGCGCACGAGGAGCACCACAAGCACGCGCTCTACCTCATCAAGAACTCGGAGCTGACCGGATTTTCGGAGGCCGAGCGCAGCGTCATCGCCAACGTCGCGCGCTACCACCGCGGCGCTCCGCCGCGCGAGCGTCACCCGGACTTCGCCGCGCTCGGCGAACACGACCGGCAGACCGTCTGCCGCCTCGGCGCGATCCTCCGCGTCGCCGACGCGCTCGACCGCAGCCACGACAGCCGCGTCCGCGACCTGCGCGTCGAGCGCGGCGGCGGCTCGCTCTCCGTCAGGCTCGTCTGCGACCTCGACTGCGACCGCGAGATGCTCGCCGCCGAACAGCGCCGCGACCTCTTCGAGCAGGTCTTCGAGCGCAGGCTTGAGATCAGCAAAGACAGTCTGGAGTCTGGAGTCGTGAGTCTGGAGTCAAAACGAAAACACGCACGGCAACACTCCTGACTTCAGACTTGAGACGCCAGACTCACGACTTCTCAACGTATGGTCAAAGCGAAAGAGATCGAAGGACTCGACTGCGGCGCGCGCGCGCCGCTGGGGATGAGGCTCGTTCTGCTCGCGCGGCTCGAAGAGATGTGCGAGCACCGCGAGGCCGCGCTCGTCGAGCAGGGCGAAGACGGCATACACGACATGCGCGTCGCGTCGCGAAGACTTCGGAGCGCGCTCCGCGACTTCCGCGCGCACCTGCGCGGCGGCAGGCGGCTCGAAGAGGCGCGCGCCGAGTTGAAGCGC
>DASRCS010000006.1:0-7634 GCA_035652995.1 Pyrinomonadaceae bacterium | reverse complement strand
CTTGTCTTCGGGGTCGAAGTTGAAGCGGAAGAGGCGAACCGCGCCGCGCACGGTCGCGGGCCGCCTCTTCCGCTTCAACTTCGACCCCGAAGACAAGCAGGCCGCCTCGCTCGCCCAGCGCGGCGGCAAGAATAGTCCGATCCAAGGAAGCTCGGCTGACATCATCAAGCGCGCGTTGCGCCTGCTCCACGACCGACTGAAAGAGACGAACGCCGCGACCGTCAACGTCGTGCACGACGAGATCGTCGTCGAGTGCGACGCCGCTGATGCCGGAGAGATGTCGCGGACTGTCGAAGAAGCGATGTGCGCCGCGGGCGAGGAGTACGTCCGCGCCGTCCCCGTCAAGGTCGAGTCGAAGGTCTCGGACGAGTGGGTGAAATGAAGGGATGAAGGATGAAGGCGGAAGGATGAAGAGAAGACGACTCTTCTTTCATTCTTCCGCCTTCATCCTTTTCTCCGTCGCCAGGCGAAGAAGACCGGCAGGCCCGTGAGCACGAGCAGGAAGCCGATGCCGGATGTCTGCGGCGCGAGATAGACGAGGTCGAAGACTAAGAGCGCGGCGATGGCGATGTAGAGGGCGGGCACGAAGGGGTAGCCGGGCGTGCGGTAGGGGCGGGCGGCGTCGGCAGCCTTGCGCCGCATGATGATCACGGCCCCGACCATCAGCGCGTAGAAGATCAGGTCTGCCGGGATGAGGTAGGCGAGCAGTTGGCCGTACACGTCCCCGTAAGCGACGTGGCCCGCGGCGTCCGTCGTCACGGTGCGCGGCAGCGTCAGGAGCGCGGCCCACACGCCCTGTACGACGAGCGCGAAGGCGGGCACGTTGCGCGCGTTGAGGCGAGAGACGCGCTTGAAGAAAAGGCCGTCGCAGGCCATCGCGTAGGTGACGCGCGCGCCCGCAAGTATCAGTCCGTTGTTGCAACCGAAAGTCGAGACCATGATCGCCGCGGCCATCAAGGTCGTGCCCGCGGGGCCGAGCGCCGACTGCATCGTCGCCGTCGCGATGCTGTTCGCGGGCTTCTGCATCACGCCGAGCGGCAGCGTCACGACATACGCGAGGTTCGCGAGCAGGTAGAGGCCGACGACAATGCCGCAGCCCGCGAGCAGCGCGCGCGGCAGGTTGCGTCCGGGGTCGCGCACCTCGCTGCCCGTGAACGTCACGTTGTTCCACGCCGACTGCGCGAACAGCGGCCCCGTCATCGCGCGCCCCAAAAGCATCAAGAGCGCGAGCGCGCCGACCGCGCCGAGTCCTCCTTGCGCGCCCTGCGGCGTCCAGCCGTTCGCCCAAGGGTCCCACCACGAAGAGGTGTAGGCCGCGCTCGCGTGGTTCCATCCGAGCGCGAGTCCGACGACGACGAGCGCGGCGAGCGCCGCCGTCTTCGTGAACGTGAAAGAGTTCTGGATGAGCTTGCCGAGTTTGAGTCCGAACGTGTTGGTCGCGGTCAGCAGGAGAATGAGAAGAACCGCGACGAGCTGCTCGGTCGAGAGCGAGACGGCGTAGCCCGCGAACAAATGCCGCGGCGCGACGACGTAAGTCTCGCCTGAGACCCACGGCACGAGCACGCCCGCGAACCGCGCGAACGCGACCGCGACCGCCGCAATCGTCCCCGTCTGCACGACGAGGAAGAGCGCCCAGCCGAACAGGAATCCGACCGACGCGCCGTAAGCCTCGCGCAGAAAAACGTACTGCCCGCCCGCGCGCGGCATCATCGCCGCGAGTTCCGCGCAGCAGAGCGCGCCCGTTACGGTGAGTACGCCCGCCAAGGCCCACGCCGCGAGCAGCCAGCCCGGCGAGCCGACGAGCCGCGCGCTCTCGGCTGAGGTTAAAAAAATCCCCGACCCGATCATCGAGCCGACGACGATCATCGTCGCGTCGAGAAGGCTCAGGCCGCGCTCAAGGTGTTTCGGCTTCGCGTCCGCCGCTCCCGCTGTCGCCGTCGAGACTTGTGTCGTCATCGTCCTTCTCCTCGGATGGAGACGAAAGGCGGCGAATGTTGTTACGCGCGGGCGCGCGCTGTCAAGGCTGAGACTCGACTCCGAGGTTTAGTGCGAAGGGCCGAGGCGGCGTTCGAGTTGGCGGAAGCGCGGGTCTTTGCGGAGCGGGTCGAACATCGGCTCGACGTGGAGGTAGGCGAGGAAGCCCGCGCGCTGGTCGAAGGCGCGCGCGAGGTGTTCGAGCGCGCGGTCGTGCTCGCCGAGTCCGAGGTGTATGAGCGCCGAGTAGTAGGCGGGCACGAAGCGCTCGCGCGCGGACGCTTCCAACTCCGAGAGCAGCGCGCGGGCCTTCTTCTCGTCGCCCGCCTTGCCGCAGACGTAGCCGAGGTGAGACTTGAAAGCGAGGCCGCCGCCCGAATGCTCGACCGCGCGTTCGAGCGACGCGCAGGCTTCGGGGCAGTCGCCTTTCTGAATAAGCGCGAGTCCCATGTTCCAGTGCGCGAACACGAAGGTCGGGTCGAGCGCGAGCGCGCGGCGGTTCTGCTCGATGGCCTTGTCGAAGCGGCGCGCGAAGTAGAAGGCCCACGACAGGCTGACGACGGCGAAGAGCGAGAGCGGGTCAACCTTCTGCGCCTCGCGGCAGGCTTGCACGGCGCGCTCGTGCTGCCTTGTGGCCTTGTAGTAGAAGCTGATCCCGTCGTGCGCGTTCGCGTAATTCGGATTCAGGCTGATGGCGCGGCGGAACTCGCTCGCCGCCCACTCGAAGTCGTACTCGTAGAGCAGGTGGAAGAAGCCGAGCGACGTGTGTGCCTCGGCCAACGTGTCGTCAAGCTCCAAAGCTTTTCGCGCCGCGGCCTCGGCCTTCGGGAAGACATCCGTCGGCGGCTGCTCGCCCGTCGAGGAGGCGAGGAACGAGTAAGCGTCGGCGAGTCCCGCGTGCGCGAGCGCGAACGACGGGTCGAGTTCAATCGCCTCGGTGAAGTGCTCGACGCCTTTGCGCATCCACTCGGTCGTGCGCTTGTTCAGACAGTAGCGCCCGCGCAGGTAGAGGTCGTAGGCGGCGGTGTTCTGCGTGTAGCGTTTTTCGAGCCGGCGCTTCTCTTCTCCCGTCAGGCGCAGCCGCAGCCGCTCGCTTATCTCGCGCGAGATTCTCTCCTGAAGGACGAAGATGTCCTCGTGCCGGTGGCGGTAGTGCTCGCCCCAGATTTGCGACTCGGAGGCCACGTCAACCAGCTCGGCGGTCACGACGAGAAGATCGCCGACTTGAAGAAGCCGGCCCGTCATCACCGCGCGCACGTCCAGCTCGCGCCCGACGGCGAGCGGGTCGGCGTCGCGCCCCTTGTAGCGGAAGACGGTCGCGCGCGGCGTGACCCGAAGCTTCGGGAGTTGCGAGAGCGCGTTGATGATGCTCTCGGTGATGCCGTCGGAGAGGTATTCGGCGCGCTGGTCTTCGGCGTCGTTGACGAGCGGGAGCACGGCGAGCGAGTCAATCGGTCGCTTCGACGCCGCGCGCCGCCTGCGCGCGGGCGAGAGGTGTCTCGTCAGTTGCGACGAAGTGGAGACAGAGCCGGAGTCCGACGCGCCGAATATTTCGGTCGCCCCCGATTCGACGACGCCTTCCGGGAGTTTGACGAGAGTCGTTCGCTCGCCCTCGGTCGCCTCCGCGACGAGCGGGGAGCCGCACGCGCGGCAGAACCGCACGGACTCGTCCGCGTAGATTCGTCGGCAGGAGGGACAGCGCTTCATGCTTGTCTCAACTTGAAGTCGGGAGTTGATCGGCGCGCGGGCCTCGGCCCGCTGGCCGCAAGGATAACAGACGCGCCGCGGGCGGCGCACGGCTTCGACGCGGGCGGCGAACAACTTGACAGCCGCGCCGCGCGTTCCATAGTCTTGATTGAGGGCAAGCATGAGTCATCCCGCCAAAATTTCTGAACGGACACCCGAACGACACCAATGATCAAAGAGGAAATCAAGCAACTCATCGAGGCGAAGCGGGCGCGCGTCGGCGTCATCGGCCTCGGCTACGTCGGCCTGCCGCTGGCGGTCGAGTTCGCCCGCCGCGGGTTCAATTCGGTCGGCTTCGAGGTTGACCCCCGCAAGGCCGCGCTCGTCAACCAGGGCGAGAGTTACATCGGCGACATCCCGTCCGACGTGCTCTCCGAGGTCGTCCGCGCCGAGCGCCTGCACGCGACGACCGACTTCTCCGAGCTTGAGGCGTGCGACGCCATCATCATCTGCGTCCCGACGCCCTTACGCAAAACCAAGGAGCCGGACATCTCCTACATCCTCGCCGCCGCCGAGCAGATTCAGAAGCACCTGCGCCGCGGCCAGCTCATCATCCTCGAATCCACGACCTATCCGGGCACGACCGACGAGGTCTTGCTCCCGATGTTCGAGGAGAAGGGCCTCAAGCTCGACGAGGACTTCCTGCTCGCCTTCTCGCCCGAACGTGTTGACCCCGGCAACCCGCAGTTCCACACCGACAACATCCCGAAGGTCGTCGGCGGCTGCACGGAAGACTCGACCGAGGCGGCGGCGATGCTCTACGGCCAGATCGTCCGCGAGGTTCACGCCGTCAGCAGCGCGCGCGTGGCGGAGGCCGCGAAGCTTCTGGAGAACACCTTCCGCGCGGTGAACATCGGCATGGCGAACGAGATGGCGCGGCTCTGCTACCACCTCGGCATTGACACTTGGGAGGTCATCCGCGCGGCGGCCACAAAGCCCTTCGGCTTCATGGCCTTCTACCCCGGCCCCGGCATCGGCGGCCACTGCATCCCGCTCGACCCGCATTACCTTTCGTGGAAGGCGCGGCAGCACGGGTTCGACTCGCGCTTCATCGGGCTGGCCGAGGAGGTCAACTCGCGTATGCCGGAGCACGTCGTGACGCTCGTCGCCGACGGCCTCAACGACGAGCGCAAGAGCTTGAAAGGTTCGCGCGTGCTCCTGCTCGGCGTCGCCTACAAGAAGGACATTGACGACGTGCGGGAAAGCCCCGCGCTCTCGATCATCGACCGGCTGCGGGCGAAGGGCGCTGACGTGCGCTACCACGACCCCTTCGTCGCGGAACTCAGCTTCGACGACGCACACACCGAGTCGCACGGCGACCCCTTGCAGTCGGTCGAACTCAACGACGGCGAACTCGAAGCGGCGGACTGCTGCGTCATCGTCACCGACCACACGGGCCTGGACTACGGGCGCGTCTGCAAGCTCTCGAAGCTCATCGTTGACACCCGCAACGCCCTCTCGCGCGAACTCCGCCGCGACAGTTGCGCGAAGATTGTCAGGCTGTGAGAGGGCTGTTAGCTGTTAGCCTTTAGCCTTTAGCTTACGGCATCCGCCGTCTGTCATGAGCTTTGATAGCGGCGCGGGCCGTGCGGGCAAGTCTTCCTCCGGCTAACAGCTAAGAGCTAACTGCCAATAGCTAGACCGATGCTCAAAGTCATCAACGTCGTGGGCGCGCGACCGAACTTCATGAAGGTCGCGCCCATAGTTGACGCGATGCGTCGCCGCGCGGCGGAGTTCGCGCCCGTGGTCGTCCACACGGGGCAGCACTACGACGCGCTGATGTCGGAGGCGTTCTTCCGCGACCTCGGACTCCCGCGCCCGGACGTTCACCTCGAAGTCGGCTCCGGCTCGCACGCGCAGCAGACGGCGGCGGTCATGCAGCGCTTCGAGCCGGTCGTCCTCGCGGAGAAGCCCGACTGGGTTCTCGTCGTCGGCGACGTGAACTCCACGCTCGCGTGCGCGCTCGTCTGCTCGAAGCTCGGCGTTCGGGTCGCGCACGTCGAGGCGGGGCTTCGCAGCCGCGACCGCACGATGCCCGAAGAGATCAATCGCGTCCTCACAGACCAGATCGCAGACCTCCTGCTCACGCCCAGCCCGGACGCCGACCGCAATCTCCTCGCCGAAGGCGTGCCCGCCGAACGCATACGCCTCGTCGGCAACGTGATGATTGACTCGCTGCTGAAGAACCTGGCGGTCGCCGAGCGCTCGAAGGTGCGCGAGGAGTTGAACGTCGCGGGCCGCGACTACGCCGTCGTCACATTGCACCGCCCGTCGAACGTTGACGACGCGGGCGTGCTGCGCGGCATTCTCTCGGCGCTCTCGGAGTTGGCAAAACGAATGCCCGTGGTCTTCCCCATCCACCCGCGCACGCGAAAGATGCTCGCCGAGTTCGGACTCGGCGGGCGGGTCGAGAGCGAAGGCGGCCTTATTCTCACAGAGCCGCTCGGCTACCTCGACTTCCTGCGCCTCTACAGCGGCGCGCGGCTCGTGCTGACGGATTCGGGCGGGATACAGGAGGAGACGACCGCGCTCGGCATCCCTTGCCTGACGCTTCGCGAGAACACGGAGCGGCCCGTGACGGTCGAGTTGGGCACGAACCGCGTCGTCGGCACAGACCCCGCGCGCATCATCGCCGAGGCCGAGGCCGCGCTCGCGCGACCGCGCGCGACGGACGAGACGCCGCGCGTGCCGCTGTGGGACGGCAAGACCGCCGACCGCATACTCGACGCGCTCGCCGCCTCGTCGCCGAGATAGTTTGCGACAAGAGCCGCCGGAGGGTTTATAATGCGAGGGCCTGTTCCGAGGTTTTCTGACGCGAAAGACTGACTGGCGGCGCTTGCCGGCTTGGGCGAAGGCCGAGGCGAAGCGCCGACTCTCCCGAACAGTCAATGCCCTTCGCCTTCGTCGAGACAGACACGCTGGTCTTCGCGGGCTTCCACGCCGCGGTCTTCGTCGCGGTGGTCGTCATCCTGCTCGCGGTTCAGTGGCTTCTCGACAGGCGCGGTCGGCGCTGAAGCAAGCCTTCACACGCCGCGCGAACGCACGGTGACGCGAGAAAGGTTGGCGCTCATGGAGAGGTCGGAGAGGGAGCGGCTGTCGGTCGAGGAGATCGCGAACTGCGCGACGCACGGGTTCGGCCTCGTGCTGAGCGTCGCCGGGCTGGTCGCGCTCGTCCTGCTCGCGTGGTTCTACGGTGACGGGTGGGACGTTCTGCTGAGCGGCGGCGTGTACGGCGCTTCGCTCGTCACGCTCTACCTCGCCTCGACGCTCTACCACGGCGCGCGTTCGATGCGCGCGAAGAATTTTTTACAGGTCGTTGACCACTGCTGCATCTACCTGCTCATTGCCGGGACGTACACGCCCTTCACGCTCGTCATGCTGCGCGGCGGCTGGGGCTGGACGTTGTTCGGGCTGGTGTGGGGCATCGCGGTCGCGGGGATTCTCTTCCGGCTCGTCTTCGGCAACCGCTACCGCCCCGTCGCCGTCGCCTCCTACGTCCTGATGGGCTGGCTCTGCGTCATCGCCGCCAAACCCATCCTCACGCACGCGCCGCTCGGCGCGATACTCTGGATCGTCGCGGGCGGACTCGCCTACACGTCCGGCGTCTTCTTCTTCGCCTCGGAGAGAATCCCGCACTCGCACGCCATCTGGCACCTCTTCGTCCTCGGCGGGAGCGTCTGCCACTACATCGCCGTCGTCCTCTACGTCCTGCCGTCGAGAACATAACGTCGGAAAGAATTAACAGGGGTGGACAGGATGGACAGGATTAAAGATTTCGGCTCATGTTTCCTTTGACTGCGGGTCAGCGATAGACTCGCAGCATGATTGACTTCCCGATAGATGAACTGCTGCACGAGGAAGCTTGTCTGCACTGGCTAGAGCAGCGGCTGCATCCTGACGGCTTGCGCTGCCCG
>DASRCS010000005.1:0-15308 GCA_035652995.1 Pyrinomonadaceae bacterium | reverse complement strand
CATCCTGATGGCGTTCGGCCACTCGTTCCTCGCCATGTCGGGCGAGGAGTCTCTGGCGCAGGTCAACCGCGAACTCGAATACCCGAAGCACCGGAACCTGATGAAGGCGGGGATGGTCATCTTCGTCTATTCACTCCTGTTCACCTCGCTCGTCTCCTTCTTCGCCTTCTCGATCATCCCCGACGGCGTGAGGCCACAGTATTTCGACAACCTCATCAGCGGCATCTCTGTGTATCTGGTCGGCCCCGCGTCGCTCAAGCTTCTCTTTCAGGCGTTCATCGTCGTCGTCGGCTTCCTGATGCTGGCGGGCGCGGTCAACACGGCCATCATCGGGTCGAACGGCGTCCTGAACCGCGTGAGCGAGGACGGCGTGCTCACGGACTGGTTCCGCGCGCCGCACAGGCGCTACGGGACGACCTACAGGATGATTAACCTCATCGTCATCCTCCAACTCGTGACGATCATCGGCTCGCGCGGGAACGTCTATGTGCTGGGCGAGGCATACGCGTTCGGCGTCATCTGGTCGTTCGCTTTTAAGGCCCTGGCCGTGCTGGTGCTCCGCTTCAAAGACCGCAACCCGCGCGAGTGGAAAGTGCCTTTCAACCTCGACCTCGCCGGCAACGAAATCCCGCTCGGACTCGGCGTCATCGCGGCGCTGCTCTTCTCGGTCGCCGGGATCAACCTCATCACCAAGCAGGTCGCGACCGTCAGCGGCATCGCCTTCACCGTCGTCTTCTTCGTCATCTTCCTCGTCTCCGAAAGGATCAACGAGCGCAGGCGCGGCGCGGCGGCGCACGTCGAGGTTGACCAGTTCCGCTTGCAGACGCAGGACGTGGTGACGAACGAGACGGTGGAGGTGCGCCCCGGCAACACTCTCTGTCTCGTGCGCGACTACAACACGCTGGAACATGTCAGGAAGGCCCTTGAGTTAACGCACACCGGCAAGAAAGACCTCGTGGTGATGACCGTTCAGGTGATGAAGGGGCCGGACGCCGGCTACGAGAACATCGGCGAGCAGCACCTGTTCACGAGCTACGAGCAGTTGCTCTTCAGCCGCGTGATCTCTCTGGCCGAGAAGGCGGGCAAGCACGTTGACCTTCTGGTCGTGCCGTCGTCAAACGTCTTCGATGCCATCGCGCACACTGCGGCGCAGCTCGACTCCGGCGAGATCGTCGCCGGGCGCTCGTCCGTGATGACGCCGGAGGAGCAGGCGCGCAGGCTCGGCGAGGCTTGGGAGGCTTTGCCGAACAAGCCGGGCCGGCAGGTTCTGTTCCGCGTCGTCGAGGCGGACGGCAAGGTAAGCGATTTTTACCTCGGCGCGCACGCGCCCGACCTTTCGAGCGAGGACGTGAACCTCATCCACCGCCTCTGGCTCGACGTGACGCACGAGCGCGGAAGCGAAGACGCGCACCACAACGAGATCGTCTCGCTCGCGCTCGCCCGTCTCGGCGAAGACCTGAAGGGGAGGGAACGCGCCCGCGTGCTCGACGAGGTGAAGGCGTTGATGCGACGGCGCAGCCCTGCGGAGCGTGCCAGAGACGAAGCGGAGAACGAAAAGCAGAAGGGCGCGGGCGCGGCCCGTTAACCCGAAGCGCCCCGCGGATCATCGAGTCGCACCTGTTCTGAATACTACCCGTGTCGCTCTCGACCGACACACTGCGCCGGGGCTTCAACAACCTCCGCCGCGAGTTCACACGGCGCGTCTGAATCATTCCTTCCGCCACGAGCCGCGCGTGCCGCACCACAAGTGCGCGGGTCGAGCTTTGCCCGCCCGGCGTCGGCGCGGGGAGAGGTGCGAGCCTGTCGAGTTCTGCTATCATCCGGCGACGTGAAGCAGGCGCGGGCCGCCCGACGAGCGGCGGGCGTTTAAAGGTCGCGCATTCGAGAAGGCGTCGGTTTGTGTCTGTCTTCAACGGAGGCCGGCGAGAGTCGAGAGAGAAGGGAGGCGGTTCTAACTGACGACGAGTGCCCACACCGACGGCGCGCGCGAATCTCAGGCGGCGGGCGCGAAAGCGCAACACGTGCCCGACCGCTGGGACCCGGAGCCGCGCTGGCCCGCACTGGTCGCCGTCGCGGCGGTCGGCGGCCTCTACGCCGCGCTGCCCGACTACCTGGTCGTCGGCCCGCGCTGGCTCTTCATCGGCGTCGTCGTCGCGCTCCTCGTGCCGACCGTGGTCTCGCACGTCAAAGACCTGCACCTCTTAAACCGCGTCTTCGGCTTCACGGTCAACGGGGTCATCACTCTGGGCCTCATCGCGTCCGTCGTCCTGCTCATCGAGGAGCTTCCGGCGCACAGGGAGAGTCCCGTGGAGCTACTGCGTTCGGCGGGCGCGCTGTGGGTGACGAACATCATCGTCTTCGCGCTCTGGTACTGGCGCTTGGACGCCGGAGGCCCGCACGGGCGCGACACCCGCTACGGCCACCAGGACGGCGCGTTCCTCTTCCCGCAGATGACGATGACGCCGGAGGCGAAGACCGTGGCGGGCGAGTTCGGCTGGTCGCCGAACTTCGTTGACTACCTCTTCCTCTCCTTCAACACGAGCACCGCGTTCTCCCCGACCGACGCGCCGGTGCTCGCGCGCTGGGCGAAGGCGCTCATGATGCTTCAGTCCCTCATCTCGCTGACCGTGCTCGCGCTCCTCGCCGCGCGCGCCGTCAACATCCTCTAGCCGGGGCTTCTCTTCTGCGGCTTTACTTCGGGCAGTGGATTGAACGGGTCGCATCCGTGCGGCGGAGTGCGTGACGGCGGGCGCTCGCGGGGGATATATTCTCGCAATCATGAAGAGAATAATCACCGCAACGCTCGCCGTCGCCGTCTGCATTCTCGCTTCGACAGCGCGGCCCGCCCGCGCACAAACGTCGCCCACGGAAGTGAAGCCTCTGGCCCAGCGCCTCGGCTACCCCGCGGGCACGAAGCTTCTCATCGTCCACGCAGACGACCTCGCCGTCTCGCACTCGGAAGACGCCGCGACCGAAGAGGCGTTCGCGACCGGCCTCGTCTCGTCGGCGAGCATCATGGTTCCTTGCCCGTGGCTCACGGAGATCGCGGCCTACGCGCGCGCGCACCCGGACGCGGACTTCGGGCTTCACCTGACGCTCACGAGCGAGTGGGCCGCGTACCGCTGGGGCGGCGTGCTGTCGAAGGACAAAGCGCCCACGCTCTACGACCCTTCGGGCTATCTCTACCCGACCGAGATGGAGGCCGCGGCGCACATTGACGTGCGCGAGGCCGAGGCCGAGATTCGCGCGCAGATCGCGCGTGCGCGCGCGCTCGGCATCAACCCGACGCACCTCGACTCGCACATGGGCACGCTCTTCCAGACGCGCCCGCTCTTCGAGATGCTCCTGCGCGTCGGGCGCGACGAGCGTCTGCCCGTGCTCGTCTCGCGCGAGTCGTTCGCGACCGCGCCCTACCTCGCCGCAGACCTCGGCCCCGACGGCATCGCCCTCGACCACGTCGTCACCATTGACCCGTCGGTTCGGGCCGAAGACTGGCCCGCGTATTACGAGGGCGTCGTGAAGGGACTCCGGCCCGGCGTCACCGAACTGATCGTCCACCTTGCGCACGACGACGCGGAGATGAGGGCCATCACCGAAAACCACCCCGACTGGGGCGCGGCGTGGCGGCAGCGCGACTTCGACTTCCTGACGGGCGCGCGCTTCAGGAAGCTTCTCGAAGAGAACAACGTCAGGCTCATCACGTGGCGCGAGATAGGAAAGCTGCTCGCTCCGCGCTAGCGTCCTTCACAAGCCGTCTGCGGGAGCGGCCCGCGAGTGTCCGCGCAAGGCGCGTGCGTTTTCCGGCGCGACTGAACATTTACCGCGACGCGGCGGCGACGCTCCCGCCTCAAACAATCTTCACCGCCGCCTCATAAATTTTCTAAAAAGGTCGTTGACGCGCGCCTCGCCCGCTTTGTATCTTTGAAGTAGGCGCGGACTCGGCTCGCCGGTCACGCCCTTTCGATGCGGCCCGACAGGAGCAACCTCGTGAGCAAACCTCTTCTGCCATCAAGCCACGCCATCACACCTTTATTAATGATTCCTCCGGTCTCGGTCGCAGGTCGCGCACCCGGCCAACGCGCGACGAGTGAGGCGAAGTCGTGCGTCGCGCGTCGCCGCAGGTCGCCGGAGGCGTTCAGGAATTTATGACCAGCGAACAGGAGAATCACTCACACTCAAACGGCAGGGCGAACGGGCGCAGGAACAGGCGGGTCAACATGCGTTTCCCCGTCTGCCTCGAAGTCCCCTCCGACGACGGAGGCACGCTTTCGATAATCGCGCACACGGTCGTCGTCAGCCACGCCGGCGCGACTCTCGACCTCGACGTGGCCGTCCCCACGGGGACTGGGCTTCAGGTCTCGCCCCCTTTCGGCGGCACGCTTCTGGGCGAGGTCAACGGCGCGTGGGTTGACAGGGAGACGG
Organism: Pyrinomonadaceae bacterium; assembly: GCA_035652995.1. Taxonomy (GTDB): domain Bacteria; phylum Acidobacteriota; class Blastocatellia; order Pyrinomonadales; family Pyrinomonadaceae; genus QHXN01. The sequence continues at coordinate 10,886 of DASRCS010000005.1, read as the reverse complement.
GGCGCTGGCGTGCCAGCCTCCGCCTCATTGACCCGCCCTCGTGGACTTCGCCCGAAAGGTTCTCCGTGCCGGTCGGCGAGCCTGACGAGCGCTTCGTCTTTCAGGCGCGGCCCGGAGTGACGCGGATGCTCTCAGAGTATGCCGCCTACTCGAACGAGACGACGGGGGAGGCGAAGTCAGCCGAGGAGGTCGCGGGAGAGGTTCTCGAACGAGCGCTTCTCTCGGACGAGAAATTTCAGGAGTGGTTCTCGGCGAAGATACTCGAAGACTTGCAGGCGTGGGAGGACGCGTTCGTGCGCAAGGACTGACGGCGCGTCGGCGATTCGGACGCTGCCGGCTTTCACGCGACCGCGAAAACAATTCTCCGGCTCAGACTGTCGAGACGAAAAGCAGGGCGGCGGATTTTAACCCGCCGTCCTTTTCTTTTGCATGCCGTCTTGGTATAAGCCGCGCATTGACGAGGCGCGCGGCGAAACGTGTCTGCCTGAACGTTGCGGCTTCCGAAGGAGATGACGATGGATAATTACACGGACGTTTACTCTCAAGGCGGTGAATACTCCGACGACGAGGAGCCGGCGGAAGAGCAGGAGCCTTTGGAACTCGCCATCAAGCTCAACGACGAGGCGACCGAGTACGAGTGTGCGGTCTGCGGTGACGAAAGAACGTCAGCCGTGGGGCCGGAGTTGTTTCTGGCCGATACGTGGGACTTAGTGTGCGACGAGTGTGGCCGCAAGCACGCGCCGCCGCTTGCGGCGTTGATAGACCTGGCAGGCGCGGCAGAAGGCTACGTCGCGGTGTTGGACTCGACGCAGCCGGATGAAGGCGAGGCGAGATAAGCCCGAACGAGTAAGCCGGATTCAGGCTGCCACTCAGACGAGGCCGCATTAAACTCACGCGTCGTCGTCGCGTCACAAATCGTCGTCAACCGCGAAAGACTCCGTGCGGGCGGACGAGGCCTCTCGGACGGCGCGGACGAGCCATAAATATTCTTGAATCAAAGCGCGGCCATCCGAAAATTTAAATATAGAAATTTGAAGGCGCGTACATCGAAATAGTCTTGCGTCCAGCCAGATATATTTTCTCCGTCCTCGCTCTCTCAAGACTTACAACCTTCTCCGAAACTCGACGCGCGTAACGCAAGTCGGTGTCGGCGTTTACGCCCGCGAGGTAACTCTTCCCGCCCGCGCAGGCACTCAGAACCGCGAGCACACGTCGAGAAAACGGTACGCACGTTGCCAATCGCGTCGGCGAGTTTGAAGCCCGGCACTCGTCGGGCGTTCGGCTCACGCGAGAGGCGAAGCCGTGCGCGCACACGCTCCCCGTGCGAAGGCTTCGCCGCGAATCGTTAACCATGGATTAAGGAGGACGACAATGGGTAAGCGTTGGAAGGAAAAAGTATTCGCTTTAATGACGGCGTGGCTGCTCGTCATCCTGCCGGCCACGGCCATCCCCGCCGCGGCCCAGGCGACGGCGGGCACGCTCAGGGGAGTGGTCGTTGACCCGAACGGGGGCGTCGTCGTCGGCGCGACCGTGACGGCGAAGAACGAGAGCACGGGGACGGTGACGCCGCAGACCACGACCACCGGCGAGGGCGTCTTCGAGTTCGCGTCGCTCCTGCCCGGCCCGTACACGTTGACGGTCGAGTCCACCGGCTTCAAACGCTCGGTCACGACGGGCGTGCAGGTGAAGGTCGGCATCGTCAACCCCGTGAGCATCAAGCTCGAAGCCGGCACCGTCGCCGAGACCGTGACGGTCGTCGCGAACACCGAAGAGGTCGTGCAGCGCGAGCAGTCGCAGATTTCCACCACGGTTGACACGCGCCGGGTCGAGGAGCTTCCGTCGAACGCGGCGGGCAGCGGACTCGACACGCTGGCGCTTCTCGCGCCGGGCGTCATCCCGAACAACAGCGGCGGCGTCAACACCAACGGCACGGGGCTGTCCGTGAACGGCAACCGCGCCCGCTCGAACAACTTTCAGATTGACGGGGCCGACAACAACGACCTGGACGTGGCGGGGCCGGCCATGTTCGTTGACAACCAGGATCAGGTGCAGGAGATTCAGGTCATCACGAACAACTTCTCGGCGCAGTACGGTCGCAACCAGGGTGCCATCGTCAACTACGTGACGAAGGGCGGCACGAACGACTTTCACGGGAGCGCCTTCGAGTTCCACCGCGACAACTCGTTCCTCGACAGTCTCGACAACATCGAGAAGCGCGGCGGTCAACAAGCACCGAATCAGAGTCTCTTCAACGTCTTCGGCGGCACGGCGGGCGGCCCGCTCTGGCTGCCGCGCTTCGGCGAAGGCGGGAAGTCGTGGCTGAGCGGCAAAGACCGCGCCTTCTTCTTCGTCTCCTACCAGGGCGCGCGCAACCCGGCGACGACGACATCGCGCACAGGCAGTTTCGCCTTCCTGCCCTCGGAGTTCCCGCGGCTGCTCGCGGCGTTCCCCGGCAACGCCGCGATTCAGGCGATCACCACGCAGAGCGTCTTCGCGATCCGCAGCAACGCGCGCGCGGTCAACACGAGCACGGTGACGCTCGGAGGCCAGACGTTCTTAGTCGCGCAGCCCGAGTTCGACATCGCGACACCGTACACGGAGAACGAGTACAGCCTGCGCTTCGACGTGCGGCCCTCAAACAAGGACAACGTCACGGTGCGCTACGAGCAGCAGCACCAGACCTTCGTCAACGCGCTGGCGCAGACCAACGGCTTCTCCGGCGACATCCCGGCGCACAGCCGGAACTACGGCGGCATCTGGACGCGCACGATCACCAACTCGATGGTCAGCGAGTTCCGCGCCTTCCGCCAGAATATCGGGGTGGAGTTCGGCGGTTGCAGCGCGATTGACGCGGGCTGCATCCCCAGCCCGCTTGAGATCGGCTCGACGATCACCAACATCATCCTCCCCACCGTCAGCGGCCACACGCTGCAAACAATCGGGCCGGGGAACATCTTCCCGCAGGGCCGCGTCGGCAGCGTCTCTCAGTTGGCCGACAACCTGAGCTGGACGCGCGGCAGGCACAACTTCGTCTTCGGCGCGGAGTACAAGCACATCGCCGAGCAGATTCCGTTCCTGCCGAACTTCAACGGCCAGTTCACCTTCGGCAACGCGGCGCGACTCATCAACAACGCGCCTTCGACCATCGCCATCGCGGCGGGCGACCCGACGCTGCCTTTCACCGAGAACGACCAATATTACTTCGTGCAGGACGACTTTAAGCTCAGGCCCAACCTGACGCTGAACCTCGGCGTGCGCTACGAGTACACCGGCCAGCCCATCAACATCCTGAACAGGGTGACGACCGAGCGCGAGAGCAACCCGGCGACGGCGTTCTACCTCTCGTCGCTCCCGCTCAGCGTCAAGACGGTGCCCGCGGTTCCGGCTGACAAGAACAACTTCGCGCCGCGCGTCGGCTTCGCCTACTCGCCGCACTTCTGGAAAGGACTCTTGGGCGAGGACGCGACGGTAATCCGCGGCGGGTTCTCGATAGCCTACGAGCCGGCGTTCTACAACATCCTGTCGAACGTCCAGAACGGCGCGCCCTTCTCGGCGGCCCTGACGCTGACGGCGAACCAGTTGCCCGCGACGAACTCGCCGTTCCCGCTCCCGGCCACGCTGACGGGCGACGCCATCAGGGCGGCGGCGACATCTTCGGGCATCCTGCCGCTCGGCAAGCTCGACCCGCGTTTCCTGACGCAGAGCCAGGTCGCGCCGGACTTCCGCTCGCCCTACTCGGAGCAGTGGTCGCTCGGCGTGCAGCACCAGTTCGGCAAGAACAACGTCGCCGAGGTGCGCTACGTCGGCACGCACGGCGTCGGCCTCTTCCAGAATCTCAACGGCAACTTCTTCGTCGGCCCGCTGCTGAACGGCATCACGAACTACGGCGGGTCGGGCGTCAACCTGCCGGGCTTCCCGCAGCTCCTGCCCGCGGGGCTGACCGCGCAGCACTGCGTTGACAACCCGGCGACGTTCCCGAACGAGGGCGCGTGCAACGGTCGCCTGCTGCCGCAGGGCAGCCTGACCATCCGCGCCAACACCGCGCAGTCCATCTACCACGCGATGCAGACGCGCTACAACGGGCGCTTCTTCAACAACTCGCTGACGCTCGGCGCGGCCTACACGTGGAGCAAGACGATTGACAACGCCAGCGAGATATTCGGCGGCACGGGCGCGGGCAGCTTCGACATCGCCTCGGCGAACGCGCAGAACCCGTTCTGCACGGGCCGGTGCGAGCGCGGGCTGTCGCAGATTGATCGCCCGCAAGCGTTCAGCGTCAACTTCCTCTATGACGTTCCGCTCTACCGCGAGCAGCGCGGCCTCGTCGGGCACCTGCTCGGCGGGTGGCAGGTCAATAGCGTGTACGTTTTGACGAGCGGCCAGCCCTACACGCCGGGCCAGTTCTTCAACGGAACTTTACTGGGCGTGGGCAACACGTACCTGACGGCGGGCGACCGGCCATTCCTCGGCAACACGAACGCCGACCCGCGGCTCGTCGGCATCAACCAGCTCGACGCCGCCGTCTTCTACGGCGCGCCGGTGACGAACCCGCGCGGGTACTACTCGCTGAACGCGCTCAACTCGACGGGCGACGTGGTGCCCGTGACGCCGAACGACGTTCACTTCATCGTAAACCTGCCCGGCGCGGCCAACGCCTTCGGCACGCCCTTCGGCGACTCGCCGCGCAACTCGCTGCGCGGGCCGCGGCTCAACCAGTTGAACTCAAGCCTCTTTAAGAACATCAAGGTCGGCGAGAGGCTGACGCTGCAACTGCGCGGCGAGGCGTACAACGTTCTGAACCATCCGAACCCCGGCTATGGCGTCAACGGCGTCTCGCCGGCCATCCCCAACCTGTTCGTCGAGAACGCGGGCGTGGCGACCACGAACTTCGCCGACAACGGCGACATCGAACTCGCGCGCCGCGTCATCCAGTTGGGCGTGAGGATAATCTTCTAGCCCGCACCGTCGGGCGTTTTGCGGGAGGGTCGGCTCGCCCGGCCCTCCTTTTTTCATGGAACCAACTCGCGCGTTTTAGGGAGGCGCGCGTTTCATGGAACGCGCGCGCGCAGACTCAATCATAAAATCTTCCCCGCCACGCCGACGCCCGACCAGACCATGCGGTGATAAAGCTCGTCCAACAGTTCGGGCTGAAGCCGCAGCCCGTCGTCAATCCACCACTTCAGGAGCGAGAGCAGCGCGCCGGCGAGTGCGCGCGCGGCGGCGTCTCGCTGCGCGGCGGGAATCGCCGACGAGCGCGACAGCTCCGCGAGCCGCAGCTTGATGCCGCGCGCGAAGTGGGCCTCGGCCAGCTCCATGAAGTCGTGAATCATTCCCGACTCGACCAGCGCGTCGTAGAGACGCCGCGCCTCGGCGACGTGTGCGAATAACTCTCTGACCGGGGCGACGCGCGCGGAGTCGGGCGCGCACCGCGAGAGGACGGTGGACATGGATTCGAGGAACTCGTCCGCGTCGCTGAGGAAGAGGTCTTCCTTGTCGCTGTAGTGTTGGTAGAAGGTCGAGCGGGCGACGCCCGCGCGGTCGAGCACGTCCTGCACTGAGATCGAGTCGAACGGCTTCTCCTGTATGAGTTCGACGAGGGCGTCGCCGAGCCTGTCGCGCGTGCGAAGTACGCGCCGGTCGGTCTTGCGCCTCGTCCGACGGTCAGCGCGCGCGCCTTCGTTCTCGGACATTCCGTGCCTCCGTGTTCGTTATCGCCCCGCCCGCTTCGGCGGGTTGAAACCTTCGCCCATACTCTGCCGTTGACAGAGCCGCAAGTAAAGTTTACGGGAGGTGGAATGGCATGAGAATAAGAATGTTCGCGACACTGTTGGCGGCGGCGCTGCTCTCGCTTGCGCCCGCGCTCGCCGCGCGGCAGGCGGCGGAAGCGAAGGACGACCCCGTCACGGGCGAGTGGGACGTGTCGTTCGAGATAGCGGGGATGACGGAGCCGGGCACGTTCAAGCTGAAACTCGAAGGCGAGAAGGTGACGGGCACGGTCTATACGCACCACACGGGGCCGGGCACGGTCAACGACGGCACGTGGTCGGGCGGGCGTGTGAAGTTCACGCTGAAGTTCGAGTCGCACGAATCAATCGAAGTGACGGGCGCTCCGAACGGCGACCGCCTCGAAGGCGAGTTCGCCACCGAGGGCATGAAGGGAGTTTGGAAGGCGACGAGGAAGAAGGAGGGCGGCAGGGAGTAACCGCGCCCGCCTCTCCACCAACGTCCGCGCATGGGCCGCCTTGTTGACGTGCGTGAGGATCGCGAAGCGTTTTTCTTTCGCCTCTTCGTCTCGCTGTGTTAGCTTCCTACTCCCGGCTCACGTTTGAGTTTGGCGAAGCTTGAGGAGATTTTATCCTCGATTCGTCCAGCGCTTTCTTTCTTCGGACGGCCCGTGTTGAGTGTTCTGCGTCTAGCTTCGAGGTCTTTGAAGAAGGGCGGCGTGTCGCCGCACGTCTCGGTGATCGTCTGCGCGGGAGTCGTTCTGGCGCTCCCCGCGTTGATGTTCAGCGCGCCGCCGCTCGGCGACGACTGGATCGTTCAGTCGCTCTGGTACACGCAGTTCTCCGGCCAACTCTGGGCGGGCGACATCTACCCGCGCTGGCTCTTGGAAATGAACGCGGGGCTTGGGAGTCCGGCGTTCTTCTTCTACCCGCCGCTGCCTTACTTCGCGACGAGCCTCTTCAAACCGTTCTTCTGGAACGACCCGCACGGGCTGCACCAGCTCGGCGCTTCGGCGGCGCTGGCACTCATCATCTCCGGCCTGTCGGCGTACCTCTGGCTGAAAGGTTCGGCTGGCCGCGGCGCGGCGCTCGTCGCGGCCCTGCTTTACATGGCGATGCCGTATCACCTCGCGGCTGACCTGTACGCGCGCTGCGCCTTCGCGGAGTTCTGGGCGTTCGCCTGGATGCCGCTCGTGCTCTACTTCGCGGGCCGCGCGGCGCGGGGCGAGCGGAGCGCGGTCGCCGGAGTCGCGGTCGCTTACGGGCTTCTCATCATGACTCACCTGCCGACGACGCTCATCTTCTCGCCCGTGCCCTTGTGCTACGCCGCGGTCTCCGCCGCGAGGTCGAAGAGGACGAAGGCGCTGGCCTTCACAGCGTGCGGCATGGGCGTCGGCGTCGGGCTTGCGGCGGTCTATCTTCTGCCGGCGATGACGATGCAGCGGTTCGTCTTCCTCGGCAGGATGGAGTCGGGTTACTTCTCATACGCGAACTGGCTGCTGTTCTCCGCGTCATCCATGTGGCTTCGGGACAGGCCGGAGATGTTCCCGCTCGTCCTCGACATGTTGGCCGTCGTCTGCGTCGCGTTCTTCGTCGGTCGTTCGTGCCGCGGGGCCGGGCGCGTGAGTCGTTTCTGGCTGGCCGTCGCCGCGGCGAGCGTCCTCATGATGACGGCGGCGAGCAGGCCCGTGTGGGAACTCTTCACAGTCCTGCAAAGGGTTCAATACACTTGGCGGTTCAACTCGCTCGTCTGCGTCGCGGCTGCGGCGCTGTCTGCCGCCGCCGTGCGGTGCTTGAAGGAGCGCGGCGGGCATTTCGCGCGCGGCAGGTTGAGATGGCTTTTGCTGCTCGCCCTGCTCTGCGTGGCGGCGTGGGTTCCGGCGACGGCGTGGGAGGTCTATGCTTCGCTCCCGTACAGGAGCGCCGACGGCGTGACCGTCGCCGACAACGCCGAGATTCTCTCTTTGAGACGCGACGCGCCGGAATACTGGACTGTGTGGAACAAGTCCGCCGCCGGCCTCGACTGGAACCGCTCCGCGGACATCGAGAGGTGGGACGAGGTGCTCAACGAAGAGTTCAAGTCGTTCCTCCGCAGAGCGGGCGACACGGGCGCAGGTCTTCCGCGCGCACGCGTCGCAGACGGCGACGGTGACGTGACGGTCGAGCGCTGGTCGCCGAGGGAGATAACACTGCGCGTGCGCTCGTCGAGCGGCGTCTCGATAAATGTCTCGCAGTTCTACTTTCCGGGGTGGAAGGCCAGCCTCGTCGGAGAGTCGGCGGACGTGGCCGTCGCCCCTTCCGAGCCGGAAGGGTTTATAAGACTGTCCGCGCCGGGCGGCGAACATCGAATCGAACTTCGATTAGAGCCGGGCAGAAGTGAGACGGCGGGGCAAGCGATCAGTCTGGCCTCGCTTCTCTTAACAATCATCCTTTTCTTCCTGACACGCCATCGAGGTTATGAGCGAAGACGGGCGGCAGACGCGGCGTGAGTTCGTCGAGGCCGCGTTGGCCGGCGCGGGTCTATCCGCATTGAGCAAGCGTGCGGGCGTCGAAAGATTCGATCTGATATACTGCGCGCCCCTTCGCGGAGGCCGGAGGAAGGCAGTTGCCGAAGTGAGACAAACGTGAATCTCGTCGAATACGTCTTCGCCGCAGCGCTCGAGTCGGACGGTTCGTCGAGGACTGCCGTCGCCTGCGGCGGGCGAAGCCTGACGTACTCACAACTACTCGCTTCGGTCAGAAAGTTCGGCGGCGCTTTAAAATCGCTCGGCGTCCGAAGGGGCGAGCGCGTCGCGATAGTCGCGGCGGACTGCCCGGAGTTCGTCGCCGCGTTTCTCGGCACGACCGCGGTCGGCTCGGTCGCCGTGCCCGCGAGTACGCTCGCGACGCCAGCCGAACTCGAACACGTCCTCTCGCACTGCGGCGCGCGCGTGGCCGTCGTCACCGAAGACCAGCTCGACAAACTGCGAAGCGTCCGCGCCCGTCTGCCGCAAATCAAGACCGTTCTGCTCGTCGGTGAAGAAGGGAAGTCGGAAGCGGGCGGCGGCGTTGCGGGCTTGGCCGTCGCGCCCGAACGCGTTTCGAGTTCCGGCGAATCTCCCGGCGGCGTTTTGAGTTCCGCGCAATCGCTCGACGGCTTGCTCGGTTTCGGCGAAGTCCTCGCCGCCGCCGACGAGGCGGAGGTCGAAGACGTTGACGAAGAGACTCCCGCCTTCATCCTCTACACTTCGGGAAGCACGGGACGACCGAAGGGCGCGACGCACGTCCACCGCAGCCTGCCCCACACGGTCGAGACCTACTGCAAGCGAGTCCTGCGCGTCTCGCCCGAAGACAGGCTCTTCTCTTCGTCGCGGCTCTTCTTCGCCTACGGCCTCGGCAACTCCCTCTCGTTCCCGCTCTCTTCGGGCGCGACCTCGATCCTCTGCCGCGAGCGACCGACGCCGCAGGCAATCGCGGAACTCTTCGAGCGCGAGCGCCCGACGATCTTCTTCGCCGTGCCCGCGGTTTTTCGCGCGCTGCTCGAACACGCCGCGCGCGGCGGCGAGTTGAAGACCGACTCGATAAGCTTCTGCGTCTCGGCGGGCGAGCGTCTGCCGGAAAGAATCTTCCGCGAGTGGCGCGAGCTGACCGGACTCTACATACTCGACGGCATCGGCTCGACCGAGATGCTCCACATGTTCTTCTCGAACACGCGCGAAAAAATCAGACCCGGAAGCAGCGGCGTGGTCGTGCCCGGCTACGAGGCGAGGCTCGCCCGCCGCGAAGGTCAGGAGGTCGAAGGCGAGGGCGCGGGCGACCTCTTCGTCAAGGGGCGGAGCGCGACCGTCGGCTACTGGAACGAGCCGGAGAAGACCGCCGACTCGATGCGCGACGGCTGGGTTCGCACGGGCGACATCTACCGCCGCGACGCGGAGGGCTTCTACTGGTTCGAGGGGCGCGGCGACGACCTCTTCAAGGTCAAAGGGCTTTGGGTCTTCCCCGCCGAGATCGAGGAAGCGCTGCTCTCTCACTCGGAAGTTCACGAGGTCGCCGTCGTCCCACGTTCGGACGCCGACGGTTTCAACTCCGTCGTCGCCTTCGTCGTGCTCGCGTCGAAAACGGCGGGCGACGAGGCGACCGTCGAGAAGTTGAAGGCGCATCTTTCGGCGACGCTCCCGCTCTACAAGTGCCCTTCGGAGTTTCGCTTCGCCGACTCGCTGCCGCGCACGGCGACGGGCAAGCTTCAGAGGTTCAAGCTGAGGGAAGAACTGTCGAACACTTCACGGTCAGGAGATGCAACGACTTGAAACTGACACTCGCTCTGGTGCTGCTGGCGTTGACGGCGTGTGCGATTCAGGCGCAGACGCGCAACGCGAAGATGAAAGGTGAGGAGTTGTCTTTGAACCGCGAGCAGGCTTCGCACTTCGCCAGACTGGCGCTCAGGTGCGTAGGCCGCGAGTACCCGAACAAGATCGAGCACGCGATGAACGACGCCGAGGACGTGCGCTCGCCGCGCGAGCTGCACCCGGCCTTCTACGGCTGCTACGACTGGCACTCTTCGGTGCACGGCCACTGGCTGCTCGCGCGGCTGCTGCACGTCTATCCAGACCTGCCGGAAGCGCAGGAGATTCGCCGCGCGCTCGGCGCGAACATCACCGACGCGAACATCCGCAAAGAGGTCGAATACTTCAACGCCGCGGGCCGGCAGTCCTTCGAGCGCACCTACGGCTGGGCCTGGCTTCTGAAACTCGCGGCAGAGTTGCGCGGCTGGAATGATGGTGACGCGAGGCGTTGGGCCGCGGCGTTGCAGCCGCTCGCGGACGTGGTCGTGCAGAAGTACGAAGAGTTCCTGCCGAAGCAGACCTACCCGATTCGCACGGGCGTCCACCCGAACACGGCGTTCGGACTCTCGCTCGCGCTCGACTACGCGCGTTTGGTCAAAGACCAGAGGCTCGCGTCGCTCGTCGAGGAGCGCAGCCGGACTTATTATCTGAAGGATGAGAACTACCCCGCGGCGTGGGAGCCGGGCGGCGAAGACTTTTTGTCGCCGGCCTTGACCGAGGCCGACCTGATGCAGCGCGTGTTGAACCCGGAGGATTTTCGACAGTGGTTCAAATCATTCCTGCCGGGCGTCGCTCGCGGCGAGCCGCAAACTCTTCTCAAGCCCGCGACCGTCAGCGACCG
>DASRCS010000004.1:0-30619 GCA_035652995.1 Pyrinomonadaceae bacterium | reverse complement strand
CGGCTACAACGACGACCTCAACCGTAACGGCTTCAACCCCATCAGCGGGGTGTTCGAGCCGGGCCTGCAACGCAACAGCCGCACCTTCTTCATCAAGATGTCGTACCTCTTCAGGCGCGGCTTCGGGAAATAGGGGAGGGTTCGCCGTCGTCGCAGCGCGCCACCTGATGCGGGGACGCCCGGTCGTCAATTTTCTCCACCATCCACTTAAGGCGCGGCATCCTCACGCGCAATTCTCTTGTGCCATGCGCCGTTCGGTGTTATAAGCCGACTATCCAGCAGGGCGCACCCCTCACTGCCATCACCGTCCGCCAGCAATAGCAGAATGCTCACCCGTTTCTATACGGTTGGCAGCAACAACCAGCTAATCAGGTCGGAGCATGACAATGAAGAGAAAAGTCGCCTGGTCATTATTAACGCTCGCCATACTCGTCGGCGCGTCTCTGAAATTCGCCCGAAGCGTCTCCTCGAATTCGTCCGACCGGCGCGCGTCAGTCTCGCGCGCGGTGTTCGCGGCTTCAAACCTTAACCCTCTGTCCGCGACGACGTTCGACGTGGACACGACGAGCGACAATGCCGCCGACACGGCCTGCACGGTCGCCCCCGGCGATTGCAGCCTGCGCGGCGCGATCATCGCGGCGAACGCCGACGCCGGCTCAGACCCCGTCATCATCAATCTTCAGCCGGGCACTACTTACAACCTGACGCTCGCCAACGCGACGCAGGAGAACGCCGCGGCGACGGGCGACCTCGACATCACGACGACCGCGCACACCGTGACCATCGCGGGCGGAGGCTCTTCGGGGCCGGGCGCGACCGTCATCGACGCCGCGGGGCTGAACACGGGCGGCTCACACGACCGCGCGTTTCAAATCACGGGGTCGGGCGTCACAGTTATCTTCCAGGACTTGATCATTCGGAACGGCGAGGCCGCCGACGACGGCACGAGCGGTGCCAGCACCAACCCCTCTTCACAAAACGCTACCCGCTCCGGCGGCGGGATACTCAACGACGGCGGCAGCGTCACGCTCGACAACGTGGTCGTCCAATCGTGCAGGGCGCTCGGCAAGGGCGACACGGTTATAAGCGACCACACGACGCTCGACGCACAGGGCGGCGGCGTCGCCAGTCTCGGCGCGACCGGCAGCGTGTCGATCACGGGCAGCACGTTCACGGGCGACTCCGCGCAAGGCGGAGACGGCGGCAACTTCAACAACGGCGCTGGCTCCGCCGCAAAGGGCGGCTCGATCTATTTCGAGGGCGGCACGCTCGACATCGAAGGGTCGCGCATTGACAACAGCACCGCGAGCGGCGGCCACGGCGGCAACGTCTCGCAAGACGGTCAGACGAACGGCGGCTTCGGCGGGACGGCCCAGGGCGGCGGCGTGTGGATCGGAGGCGGAGGCGGCACGGCCACGATTAACAACACGACTTTCGAGAACACCGTCGCCAACGGCGGCGACTCGGGCACGGGCGGCAACGGGGCCGAACCCGCGGGCGAAGCCGACGGCGGCGGCCTGTACAGTCTCGGCAACACGACGGTGACGAATTCGACGTTTCACCTCGCGGGAGCCAACGGCGGCAACGGCGGCAACGCGTTCGGCTCGACCTGTCTGGGCGCGCACAACGCCGGCGACGGCGGCGCGGCCCGCGGCGGCGCGATCTTGGCCGACGGCGGAACTCTCGTCGTTGACACCTCGACGTTCGCGAACGACTCCGCCGTCGGCGGCAACGGCGGCGACGGCGGGCAGACCAACGGCGGTTGCGGCTCGCACGGCGCAGGCGGACTCGCCTACGGCGGCGCGATAACAAACGGCAACGCGGCCACCGTCAACATCAAGCACGCGACCGTCAGTCTCAACAACGCGCAGGCCGGCAACACCGGAGTCAATCAGGGCGGTGCGAACAAGCCGCCCAAGCCCGCAGCCGAAGGCGCAGGCGGCGGCATACGCGTCGGCCCCGCGGGCGTGGCTGTGGAGAACACGATCATCGCCGGCAACACCGCGGCCAACGGGGCGGGCGACACCAGCGGCACCCCGACGCTCGGCCCCGACGTTGACGGCGCGGTCACGAGCAACGGCCACAACCTTCTCGGCAACGCCACCGACGCCACGGGCTTCAACGGCGCGGGCGACCAGACGGGCGCGAACCCGATGCTCGCGTCGCTGGCCGACAACGGCGGCCCGACGCCGACGATGGCCCTCTCGCCCGGCAGCCCCGCCATTGACGCCGGCGTGGCCGCCGGGGCCACGTTCGACCAGCGCGGCCAGCCGCGGACTGTTGACGACCCCGGCGTGCCAAACGTCGGCGGAAGCGACGGCACGGACATCGGCGCTTACGAAGCCCCGCCGAGTTGCAACATCTCCTGCCCGTCCGACTTCAGCGTCGCGAACGACACGGACGAGTGCGGCGCGGTCGTCACTTACACCGTTGATTCGAGCGCGGCCTGCGGCACGGTCACGTGCGATCATCCGTCGGGTTCTTTCTTCCCCGTGGGCGACACGAACGTCACCTGCACAAGCTCGGCTGGCCCGGCTTGCAGTTTCAAAGTCACGGTCAACGACACGCAGAATCCGAAGATCAGCGCGCCGCCCGACGCGAGCTACGAGTGCGCGGGTCAGGTGCCGCCGGCTTCTCCGTCGCAGGCGACCGCCTCGGACAACTGCGGAGCGCCGAACGTCGCCGTCGCCGAGTCGAACAACGGCGGCGCAGGCTCGGTCGCAAGCCCGCTCATCATCACACGCACGTACACCGCGACCGACGCGTCGAGCCACACCGCGAGCGCCGTGCAGACGATCACGGTCAGCGACGACATGCCGCCCTCCGTCACGCCGCCGGCCAACATCACTGTTGACGCCGACGCAGGCTCGTGTTCCGCGGTCGTCAATCCCGGCACCGCGACCGGTTCGGACAACTGCGGCGGGACAGTCTCCGTCGTCGGCACGCGCGGCGACAGCCAGCCCTTGAGCGCGCCGTACCCGGTCGGGACGACGACGATCACCTGGACGGCGACCGACTCGCACGGCAACTCTTGGACCGCGCCGCAGACCGTCACCGTCAAGGACACGCAACCGCCGACGGTGACTAACGTCACGGCGACGCCGAACAGCCTTTGGCCGCCTAACCACTCGATGCAGAGCGTGGCGGTCACGTACAACGCCTCGGACAACTGTGGCGGCGTCAACTGCGTTATCAGTTCCGTCGCGAGCAACGAGCCGGTCAACGGGACGGGCGACGGCGACACCGCGCCCGACTGGGTGATTGTTGACCCGCACCACGTGCAACTGCGCGCGGAGAGGGCCGGCGGCGGCAGCGGTCGAACCTACATGATCACAATCGCCTGCACCGACTCCTCCGGCAACACGACGACGAAGACCGTCGCGGTCAACGTCCCGAAGAGTCAGGGCAAGTAAAAAGCGCGGCGTTAATCGTCGCCTTCAAACGAAGCGGGTGCGCGGGGAGTCGCTGTCGGCGACGACTCCCCGCGCACCCGCTTTCTCTCCGCACACCGCTTTCGCGCCGACACTCGGAGCCGACGCGCCCGCCGACCGCTCAAGCCGCCAGACGTTCGCTCATGCGGTTGAGCAGTTCCTCGTAGCAGTCGGTCGTCATGAAGTCGAGGTAGCGTTGCGCCATGTCGGGCGAGAGCAGTTCGAGCATCAGGCGGCCTTCGACCCAGAACTCGATCACCTCGAAGACGCCGCCGCGGACGAACGCGCCCGTGCGCCAGCCCTCGCGCTCCGCGATCTGCCTGATGCGCTCCCTGCCGACGGGGACGGAGAGCGCGGCGTGCGTCGCCGTGTAGGGCGAAGCCTTGGCGTTGAGCCTGGACTGCGCCTGTTCGTCGCCGTCGCCGGGCAGGAGTTCAGTACCCAGCGGCGAGACTTCGATTGCCGTGCCGCGCCCGTCGTCGGCGATGATGATGTAGCTGCCCGGCACGGGCGGGAACGGCAGAGCGCGCGTCTGCCAAAGCTCCGCGAGAACTTCCGCGACGTGCCGCGGGTCTTTCGCGGCGATTGAAATGTGATGGATCATGACCTTCTCCTTCGACGGCGTTTGCCGGATTGACTGCGTCCTCGAAACAAGCCCGACGGGCGCTCAAATATAAACGCGGAGAAGCGCCGACAGCGGGATCATCGTTCGGGAAGAAAGATCGTCGCACGCCGCCGTCGCCACTGAGCGGGCCATGCGATGAAAGAGCGAGCGCCCGACTCCTGCGAGAGTCGGGCGCTCGCTCTTTCACACTGATCTGACTCCGCGCGTCCGCAGACTCGCGACATCAAGTTCAGTTATCGTCGTCCCCGCCTTTGAAGAGTTTGCCGGCCTTGTCGTTGACGTAAACGTCGAAGACCGCGAACAGGGGGCTTGGGTCGGGGAGTCCGGTCAGGCTCGCGTGGTTCGTGACGAGCAGCGCGCCCGTGCGGTCGTTGAACGCGATGTTCGCGGGGTTCGCCCACGGCAGCGGGTTCGACGGGCTGGCAGGGTTCTGCGCCGGGCCGTGGTAGGTGGTCTGCTCCGAGCCGTCGGGGCCGAGCACGGAGATGATGCTGTATCCGGCGAGCGCGACGTAGAGATTGCCCGACTTGCCGAAGGCCATGCCGTCGGGGCCTGCGCCGGGCGTGTACACGTGAAAGAGTTGAAGGTCTGACGCGGACGGATGGTCAACGAGCGGCAGCGTGTAGATGTAGCCCGCGCCGCCCGCGTCGAAGGTGACTGAGAAGTAGAGCTTCTCGCTCTTCGAGTCAACGCGCGCGCCGTTGGGGCCGAAGGGGCCGTCAATCTGCGCGCCCTGGAACCAGACCTGCGGCGCGCCGCCGCCCGGCGGGACGCGCCAGATGGTCGCCTCGAACGAGTCGGTCACGTAGAGGTAGCCGCGCTTGTCGAACGCGAGGTCGTTAAGCAGGACGGGAGCGGGCGGGTTGAAGGCCGACTGATAGACGGGGTGAAAGCCGGCGGAATAGACGCTCTGCTGTCCCGTCTCGACGTTGATCTTCAAAACGCCCTGCTCCTCGTCGAGCACGTAGAGGTCGTCGTCCTCGCCGAAGGCGATGCAGGAGATGGCCTTGGGAAACTGCGTCTGACCTTGAATGGTAATCGTTTTGACGAGCGCGCCCGTCTCTTTGTCGAAGGCGAATATCTTGGAGGCGTCGAAGTTGCCGGGCACGCCGAAGGCCGCGGGGCCGGAGACGTAAACCAGACTGCCGTGGACGGCGATGCCTTCGGGATAGCCGGGGAACGGCACGGGCGCGATCACCTTCGAGTCGCCGAGGGGACGGTCGTGCTTGTTGTCTGCGTGGACGGCTGACTGGCCGAGCAGCGCGACGCAGGCCAGCACGAGTGCGAACGGGGAAAGTTTTTTCTTAATCATATCTCCTCATTTGGGCAAGTAGGAGTCTGTCGCGAAATCACCTTTTGCGTCTTCGGCCTCTTTGCGAGAGGTGAAGGCGCACGGAAGAGAAAGCTCGCGCCCCGAAGCGAAAGCACAAAGCAGGCGCAGGCTCGGATTGGATTGGCAACAGTCTCGACAATTGTTGTTAGTCGCGGCAGTCCGTGCGCGACGCTCGAACCGCGCGACGCGGAGAAAACTGAAACGACCCTGTGGTTGACGCATCCTTTTAGACAATGCCTCGTCAAAACATGAAACCGAGATCGCGCGCGCCGAAGTTGGCGAGCACGGGGAAGACTTGGTCGAGTTCCGCGTCGGTCGCGCCGAACCACTTGGCGAGCGTCGCGCCGTACTGCGCCATCGAGGTCGTCGGGATGAGCACGCCGCGCGAGTTGGCGTCGTCGGGGCCGCCGAGAACCAACTGCGGGAAAGTGCCGTAGAGGTCGCCGCCCTTGACCGCGCCGCCCATGATGAAGTAGTGGCTGCCCCAGCCGTGATCCGAACCCGTGCCGCCGGGCTGGAGCGTGCGCCCGAAGTCGGAGAGCGTGAAGGTCGTGACGGAGCTTTGAACGCCAAGCTCGACGGTCGCGTTGTAGAAGGCCGCCAACGCCTGACTGACCTGCGTCAGCAGATCGTAGTGATTCCAACTCTCGCCGCTGTGCAGGTCGAAGCCGCTCAGGCTACAGAAGAAGACCTGTCGGCTGACGTTCAACTGCGACCGCAGGCCGATCATGTGCGCGACTTCTTTGAGCTGGTTGCCGAGCGGGTTCGCCGGAAACTGCGTGGCGAGAGGCGTCGCAGTGGCCGCGCTTTGCAGCATCGGGCCGAGCGTCAGCGCGTCGGCCATCACCTTGTTCGCGGCGTCAATCATCTGATTGCCCGAAGGCGTCGTGACGATCTCCTTCTGCCCCTGCGCGCGCGCGTCCGCAGCCGACTGCGGCCAGAAGCTCATCGCGTTCTGGGCCATGTAGTTTCCGGGCTGGATGCTCGCCGACTGAATCTGACTGCCGGTGCAGAAGAGCGAAGTGCCGGCCATCGAGATCGAAGTCGGGAAGTTCGCGGCGGCGTTCGCCTGCTGCATCAGGTCTGCGGTGCGCCCGCCCCAGCCCGTGCCGGATGACGCGTTCGGAACGCCGGTCTGCATCTGCACGACCTGGTCGGCGTGCGAAAAGAGGTTGGTCGGGACTACGGGATTGGGCGCGAGATACTGCTGGCGCGTGATGGGCTGCACGAGCATCCCGGCGTTGGCGAGTATCGCGAGATGACCTTGATTGTAGATGCCCTGAAGTTCCGGCATTCCGTAGTGCAGTCCGAAGGGCGCGTTCGTTGAAGTGTTGACGGGCAGAAGCTGACTCGGCGGGAGCGCGAGTCCGGCGCGCGCCGTCTTGTAGTTGTTGTATCCGGCGGAGTCCAGAGGCACGACGCAGTTGTGGCCGTCGTTGCCGCCGAAGAGGAAGACGCAGACGAGCGCCTTGTAGTCTGAGATGGTCGCGGCGCGCGCGACCTGCAAGCGGCTGAGCGCGGCGAACGCGCCGAAGCCGAGTCCGAGCTGCATGAAGCCGCGGCGGGTGATTCCGTCCCTGTTATTCACGATTCGTTTCCTCCGAGCCTTCCAATGCCGAAACCCGCGCGGGGTCAGTGCTGAACCAGATACTCGCCCGACGTGACGGTCAGATAAATCGCCGTGAGCGCGCGCGTGCGGTTGTCCGACGAAGCTTGCAGCGCCTTGTAAATCGAGGCGCGCGTCGTCGGCGACATGCGACCGAAGAGCAGCGTGTTGTCAACGGCGTTGACGAGCTGGACGGGGTCGGCGGCGATGTTCACGAACGGCGCGATGTTGTAGATGCTGCCGTTGTAGTTGTTCAAATCCTGATAGAGATAGTTGCCGCGGTTGACCGCCTCGGTCGGCGAGTAGATTTGAAACTCCGGGCCGAAGAGCGAAGTCTTCGGGATGCGGTAGAGCGGCGAGTAGTGGCCGAAGACCGACGCCGGGTCGAGCATCCCTTCGCCGAAGGTGTAGTAGATGTAGGCCGACTGATTCTGCAACGGTATCTGCGACTGCGTGGCGCGCGAGAACGAAAGGTAGAAGAGCATCGGGCTTCGGAGCTTGCCGAAGTTCGCGGGCGGCTGGTCGTTGCGCGCTTCGGGGTCGAGCAGGATGGCGCGAACGACCGCCTTCAAATCGCCGCGCACGCCCTGTCCGTTGTCGTTGAAGACCGCCGTGATGCGCGCGACGTAAGCGGGACTCGGATTGCTCGTGACGAGCGCGCGTATGAGGCGCGTGGCGACGAACGGGCCGACGTTCGGGTGGTTGAAGACGATGTCGAGCGCGCCGTCGAGGTCTTGCGTGATGGTCTGGTTCGCCGGAAGCGTCTGGCCGAGAAAAGTCTTCTGCGTCGTGTCGTGCAGGTTCGGTCGCGCCTCCATGACGCCGGGGTAGTAGTTGTAGTTGCCGCTCGTGGTCGGCGTCCTGCCCGGAGGTGTCGGGTACGTCCAGCCGGTGAGCGCGCGCGCGAGCTGCTGCACGTCGGTCTGCGTGTAGGTCGGGATGGGATTCCCTTGCGCGTCGAGCTGCTGCGAGCCGTCGGGGTTGAGCTTCCAGAGGCCGATGGTGAAGAGCTGCATCAGCTCGCGCGGGTAGTTCTCGTTCGCGCCGACCGTGCCGCTCGGCTTCACGCTGTTGGCGAGGTCGAGGTACATCCCCATCGAAGTGCTCAAGGTCATGTCGCGCATCAGCGTGCGGTAGTTGCCGAAGGCGTCGCGCGAGAGGATTTGCAGGTGCGGGACGATCATGTCGGCGTTCGTGTTCTTGTTGAGCGCGACGACCCACACCTGGCTGAGCGCATAGACGACGCGCTGGCGCAGTTGATCCTGTCCCGCGCCCGCGTTGTAGAAGAGCGCGTTGACCGCGTCCGACCTCGTCGTCGTTGACAAGGTGTAGTCGGGCCAAGGCGATTCGGGCAGCATGAATTGCTCGTCGAGAAAAGAGCTGAAGCCGACCTGCTCGACGTGCTGCATCAGTTGCGGCGTCGGGCCGAAGGTTGACTGTTCGAGGAACCTTCCGGCGGCGACGGCCTGCGGGTCTTGCAGGTCTATGTCCGCGGACGCTTTCTTCGTCGCGTCAGCCGCGCTCGTCGCCGTGACTGCGACGACGCCCATGAACGGCTCAAGCGCGGGCGCGGTGTAGAGGCCGCCCGCGTCAATCGTGCCGACGGTCGAGTTGCCGCCCGCGATTCCGTTGACCGCCCACGTCACAGACTTGTTCGAGGTGTTCGTGACCGTCGCCTGAAACTGCTGCGTCGCGTTGAGCGGCACGCTCACTGTTTGCGGCGAGACGCTGACGGAGATTGCGGGCGTCGGGGTCGGCGTGGGCGTCGGCGAGGGCGAGCCGCCGACGCTCATCGTGAAGCCGGGCGAAATCGAGCCTGCGGGGCCGGGATTTATAACGTACACGACGGGACTGCCGGTCTGTGTCCAAGTCCCAGTCGCAGTCAACTGCGTCGCGGAGATGTAGGTTGTCGTCAGAACCTTGCCGCTCATCAGCACCTGCGCGCCGCTGACGAAGAGGTTGCCGTTGACTGTGATCGTGAACGGGCCTGTCGGTAGAGGGTTCGGCGAAATAGAAGTGATTTGCGGATTAGGGTAACGAATCGTCAGCGTGACGTTGGCGGACGCGTTCGGGTCGGCGGCGCTCGTGGCGGTGATGGTAAACGCGGTGCCAGCGGCGACGCCCGCGGGCGCGGTGTACTTGCCCGTCGAGTCTATCGTGCCGACGCCTGAGTTGCCGCCGGGACTGCCGTTGACCGACCACGTGACCGTCGTGTTGGTCGTCCCCGTCACGGTCGGCGTGAACTGTTTGCCCCCGCCTGCCGGCAGCGTGGCGGTCGTTTCCTTGAACGAGACGCTCACGCCCGTCTGCGCGAGCGCGGCTGAACTGAAGAGGGCCAGCAGCGCGCACACCAGCACGCCGACGGCTACACGCTCACGCCTTCGTTGACTACTCCGCATACTTTGCATTTCCTCCTGTCAGGCCGAAGCGACGCCCGCCGCGTTTGAAAGCATCCGCGCGCATCAGCAGTTCATCCGTCCCGTTAATCGCCCGCGCTTCGGTTTCGTCAGGTTTCGTTGAGGCGGCACGCATCAGGCTTCGGGTGTGATGTCCGGCGGTAAAAGGTTCATCAAGGCTCACGCGACGAAGAGTTCATCGAAACGCGCGCCGAAGAATGCGGCAGAGTCGAAATCGGGTGCGTGTCACTTTTAGAAAATTCGACGGCGACTGTGACGCAGGCGTCGTGAGTGCGTTCGCCGTCGCGAGCCGCCCGAATCTTCGATTCCGAAAATGACACGCTGGCGAAGAGGCTGCGGGGCGATGATTGGGTTTGAGCGTCGAGGCCGGAGTCGGTGACACAGGGCGAGGTGGCTGGCTTTCGAGTGGCTTCGGCGTGGAAGCGCGGGCGGCGGAGTCCGTCGTGCAGGCAAGCTAAAAAGCGCCGCCGCCCGCGCAATCAGTCCGCGCGTGAAAAACGTTTGTGGTAAATTCACGTCAGCATGGATTCGCGTCGGAACTCCGTGCTGGCGTAGCCGCGTCTTCGCTTCGCCATACTCAACTTGTCGAAACAGAATGTCACTCGCGCCCCGAACGCTTCTCCGCAAAGGCGAACGTAGCGGCCCGGCGCTCCCGAACAAGAAGGAGATTCACGGATGTTCTCCGGCACAAGCTCGCGCCTCTTTCTTTTTCTCATCGCAACGCTCTCACTCATCCACGTCGCCCAAGGCCATGCGCTCGCGCAAGCGCAGGCCCAACCTCAAACGCTGGAATTAAACGCGCCCGTCGAGCGCGACATCGCGGGCGGCGAGAGTCACGACTACCAGCTCACGCTTGAGGCGGGCCAGTTCCTGCACCTCAGTTGGGGGCAGCAGAAGTTCGGCCTCGTCCTGACCGTCTTCACACCCGAAGGCAGGCCGCTCGTCGTCGTCAAACACGAGCCGCACGGGAAGCCGAAGACGGACGTGGCGGTCGTGGCCGACGCGTCCGGCGTTTACCGCATCAGCGTGAGCAACCCTTCGCGCGCGGCGACGCCACTGCGTTACGAGTTGGCCGCGCTCGAAGTGCGCGCCGCGGGCGAGCACGACAGAAAACTCTTCGCCGCGCAGACGGCGGAGGCCGAGGCCGAACGGCTCGGCTCGCAGAACACCGCACAGGACAGGCGCGACGCCGCCGAGAAGTACGAGGCGGCCTCGGCCCTCTGGCGCGACGCGGGCGTGCGCGAGGACGAGGCCGGCGCGCTCGTCAGCGCCGGGAGGATTTACACAGACCTCGCGCAGTACCAGAAGGCGCTCGACGATTTCAACCGCGCGCTCAATGTCGCGCGCGTGGTCGGCGACAGGCAGGAGGAGTTGGAGGCGCAGGGCAACATGGCGTCCGTCTATCTCGACCTCGGCGAGGCGCAGAAGTCGCTCGAACTCGACCGGCAGATGCTCCCGCTCGCGCGCGAACTCGGCGACCGCGACGACGAGGCTTCGATACTCATCAACACGGGGCTGCTCTACCAGGATTACTTCAGCGACTACAAGACCGCGCTCGAAGACTACCAGCAGGCGCTCAAGATTTTTCAGGAGATGGGCGACCGCGTGCGCGAGGGCGTGGCGCTCAACAACATCGGCAACGCCTACAATCGCTCCAAGGACTACAAGTCCGCGCTCGACTACTTCGGGCGCGCGCTCGCGCTCCGGCGCGAGACTAAAAACCGGCAGGGCGAGGCCGCGACGCTCAACAACATCGGCACCGTCTATCAACACATGGGCGATTACCCGAAGGCGCTCGACTACTTCACGCAGGCGAACGCCATCGTCCACGCGGTCGGCTACCGCCGCGGCGAGGCGCTGACGCTCAAGTGGATGGCGCAGGCCCTGGACGGGATGGGGAACACGGCGGAGGCCGTGGGCAAGCTGGAGGAGTGCATCGCGATCCTTGAGTCCGTGCGGAGCGACCTCGTCGGCGAAGACGACCGGACGACGTTCTTCTCTTCCAACGAAGACGTTTACAAGTTCTACGTCGAGCTGCTGATGAAGCTCCAGCAGCAAGACCCTTCGCGCGGCTACGCGGCGGCGGCGCTTCAGGCGAGCGAGCGGGCGCACGCGCGCAACCTGCTCGACCAGCTCAACGAGGCCCGCGTCAACCTGCGGCAGGACGTTGACCCCGCGCTGCTCAGAGACGAGCGCCAGGTTCAACAGCAAATCAACAGCGCGACGCTCGCGCGCTGGGAGCTTGGGCGCGGGCCGCACACGGACGCGCAACTAGCCGCGTCGCAGAAGGGGATTGACGACCTGCTCGCGCGCTACCGCGAACTCGAAGGCCGCATCCGCGCGAGCAGCCCGCGCTACGCCGCCCTGACGCGACCGCAACTGCTCGGCCTCGCGGAGATTCAAAAGCAGGTGCTAGACGCCGACACGCTCCTGCTCGAATACTCGCTCGGCGAAGGCCGCGGCTACCTCTGGGCCGTCTCGCGCGACTCGTCCGAGAGTTTCGCTTTGCCGCCGCGCGCGGAGATCGAGAAGGCGGCGCAGCGCTACTACGAGTTGCTGACGGCGCGGGCGCAGCGCGTCAGGTTCGAGACGCCGGAGGAGAAGCTCGCGCGCGTCGCGCGGGCGGACGCCGAACTGCCGGAGGTCGCGGCGGAGTTGAGCCGCGTCCTGCTCGGCCCGACGGCAAAACAACTCGGCCCGAAGCGCCTGCTCGTCGTCGGCGACGGCATACTCCACCTCGTCCCCTTCGCCGCGCTCCCCGACCCGACCGACCCTGCGCGACCGCTCGTCTTCAAACACGAGATCGTCAACGCGCCTTCGGCCTCCGCGCTCGCGGAACTCCGGCGCGAGCAGCAGGGGCGACGCGCGGCGGCGAGGACAATCGCCGTGCTGGCCGACCCCGTCTTTGAAAAGCAGGACGAGCGCGTCAAGGCGATACTGAGCGGAAGGGCGGTCGCGTCTCTGCCGAAGGCGGGAGGCAACAGGCCGCAGTCATCGCCGGGCGCCGCGCCGGATTCTTCCGACGAACTCACGCGCGCCGTCGCCGAGGCCGGTGTCGCGGGCGAGGGGAGCGTCATCCCGCGTCTGCCGTTCACCCGTCAGGAGGCGAACGCAATCGCCGCGCTCATCCCTCCGCAGCAGCGCGAGGAGGCTCTGGACTTCGACGCCAACCGCGCGACGGCGACGAGCGCGCGGCTCGGCGAGTACCGCTTCATACACTTCGCCACGCACGGGCTGCTCAACAACGAGCACCCGGAACTCTCCGGCGTCATCCTCTCTCTTGTTGACAAAGAAGGCAGGGAGCAGGACGGCTTCCTCCGCGCGAGCGAGATTTTCCGGCTCAAGCTTCCCGTCGAATTGGTCGTGCTCAGCGGATGCCGGACGGGACTCGGCAGGCAGACGAAGGGCGAGGGGCTGGTCGGTCTGACGCAAGGGTTCATGTACGCGGGCGCGGCGCGCGTGGTCGTGAGCCTCTGGGACGTGAACGATCTGGCGACCGCCGAACTGATGGAGAGATTCTACAAGGCGATGCTCGGCAAAGAACACCTCTCGCCCGCGGGCGCGCTGCGCGCGGCGCAAATCTCCGTCTGGCAGGACAAGCGCTGGCAGTCGCCTTACTACTGGTCTGCTTTCGTGTTGCAGGGTGAGCCGAGGTAGTTAATGCGGATGCTGCCGAGTCCGCCGGTGCGAGGTCAAGGCTTGTGGGAGTCTTTCGTCGGAGGCTGATGCGTGAAGTTTTAAGCCGCTTCTTTGAGTCGCTTTTCTACTTCCCGCAGGTCGGCACGCGTCTCGTGCACCACGCTCGTCATGCGGTCTAGCTGCTCCTCGACCCTTTCGAGCCGCAACTCGAAACCGTCCATGCGCGCTTCCAGGCGCTCTATGCGCGTTTCCAAACCGTCAAAGCGCGCGTTCATCTGCTCGCGCAACTCGGCCAGCATCTGTACGATGGTCTCAAGCGTGGGGCTGGTCTGGTACTTCTCGCCGATATTTTTTGTGGGGTCTTCGCTCATGTGAAGATGTTACGCCCGCTGATAAAAAAAGGGCAAGGTTAATCTGTAATCCGAGCGACTGTTTGAAAAGGACACCAGCACGAGCGACTCATAAAATCCGTCGGGCGGCAGAACAGTTATGGTCGCTTTCCCGCATCCTATTTTTGCGCGTCGGACTTGAGAACGTCTTTCAGAAGGTCGGCGGCGATTCTGCCGGTCACGTCTTTGAGCGTGCCGTTGTAGGTGGCCGCGCCGCCCTTGCCGTTCGAGGGCCAGATGACCTCGCCGTCCTCGTTGACGAGCCGCACCGAGACGGTCACCGGGCGCTTCTCCTGCTCGGCGTCGCCCAAAGACTCGTCGCCGCGGGGCGCGCCCGGCTTCGCGCTCAACTTTATTTTGAAAGCGGCGTCCGCCTCGTCCTTCACGTCCGTCGGGGTCAGCCTCTGACCTTCGCGCAGGTCGCCCGCGAGCAGTCGCGTCGCCTGCTGGCCGAGGCCGCTGTCGCCTTCAACTTCGATGAAAACCTTTCTCACTTTCGAGAGCGCCGTCGCTCCTGCGCTCTGCGCGACCGACCTCGTGGCGTCTCTGTCGTGCTCGCTCGTCGAGACGGACGCGCTGCCCTCCGCAACCGAACCGCTCGGATTCGAAGCGACCTCCGTTTGTTCCGTCGTTGAATGACGCGGTCGCACGTCGGGCGTCAACAAGCGCGCGGCGGCTGTCGAATGCCCGGTTGTCGTCGCCTGTTTCGTATCGCTTGGCGAAGTCTCCTTCGCCGCAGCGCCTCCGCGCGGGCCTTGCGGCGCGGGCTGCGGGCCTGTGACGTTTTCGGAATGCTTGTCGCCGTCTTCAGGCTTCGCGCTTACGGCTTCGGAATTCCTGTCGGTTGTCGTCGCCGCGTTCGCGTTGTTCTTCGCATCGCTGCCGGGAGTTTGATTAACGGTAAGCTGTATGTTCGCCGCCCCTTGCCCGCGCGCCAGTTGTGCGACGGACGATTCGCGCGCGCTCCTGAAGAGGTAGAGCGCGAGCGCGCCGACGCAGACGACGAGGATCAGCGCGGCGAAGGCGGGTTTGATGAAGGAAGGTTGAGTTTGACTCTCCGGGCCGAAGAGCGCGGCGAGTCTTCGCGTCAGGCGACGCCCGAAGAGCGACGCGGCCCTGAGCCATTCGGTCTCGCTGTACGAGACGTTCAATAAAACGCGCGCCGCTTCGCCCGCCATGCCGCCGACGCCAGCCGCGGCGGGCGCGTGCGAAAGGCTGAAGGTCAACTTCTGCCCGCCTTCGAGCACGATCTCCGACTTCGAGCCGGCGGCGTTCGCGACCGGCTCGCCGGAGAGAAGGTGCGACGCGAGCAGCGTCCGCCCGCCGTCGCCGTCGAGCGCGCGCACCTCGACGAGTTCGTCGCCGTCTTCGAGCGCGACGATGACCGAGCCGGAAAGACCGAGGTCGAGCCGTGCGCGCTCCGCGCCGTCAACGACGACCGACAGGAGGCTCGCGTGCGTCGTCTTGCGGCGCGCGGACTGCTCGCTCAGGATACGTTTGAGCGCCGCCAACTCTTCGCCGTCGAGAAGCGGGGCGGGCGTGCGCGGCTTATCTTTAGGGCCAGGCATATCGTTTTTTCCGTTCGGGAGGTTGAAGCGCGGCACGCTCAGACGCAGCGCGGGCGGCTCCAGTTTCAGAGAACTCGTCAGAAGCTCGTAACAGTCCGGGTGGACGACCGCGTGGATGCGGTTGATCTCAGCCTTGTCCTCCTCGCCCTGATGCGCCGAAGAGAGCGTCGGAATCTCGTCGGTCGTCGGGTCGTAGCGGCGCGGGACGGGGCAGGGCGTCTGCCAGGGGGAGAACTGGCGCAGGCACTCGTGGACGAGTTCGACGAACTCGTCCGGCGAGTCGGAAGTCTGAAGGCGCTCCTCGCCCCTCTGCGCGCGGCACACGCTCAGGAGGTCGTCGAAGCGCTCCTTGATCTCCTGAAGCAGACGACCTTTTCGCGAGCGGTAGTAGTAGTCGTCCTTGACGCGGTCGGGGTCTTGCACGACGACGTTGTAAATCTCCATCGTCTCGCTCGTCGTGTAGTCGTGCAGGAGCCGGCTCACGGCGAGCGCGACGTAGAAGGAATTGCGCTTGATGGAAATCCTCACGAGGTGCTTGACGAAGTGGACGAGCAGGTCGGAGTCGCCGAGCGCTTCACGCCTCCGTTCGCGCGCCCGCTCGAAAGGCTCCGACTCGACATAGACGAGTCTTTGGAGCAGGTGCAGGTCGCTCAGCGAGACCTTCGTGCGGACGCCAGAAGGGTTCGAGCGCTGCCAGATGGTTCGCCGCGTCGGCGTGTAGTAGAGCCGCTTGACCTGCGCGGCGGCGGCGACTTCGAGCTTGCCGAGCGCCTCGCGCACGACGAGCGTGGCCGCCTCTTCGTCGCGGAGGATGAAGTAGGCGAGGTCGAACGCCTGCCGGATTGTCTCGTCTGTTGATTTGAAGCCGTCCATGCGATCTACTAGGTTCGCGAGTGTGGCCTTTCGGCGACCTGGCCGCCCTCGGCGTCCGAGCGTCGCGCGTGCCGCCGCCTGCTCTAAATTTCCGTTTACGTTTGAAGGGCCTTCTACAGTGCGGGCAGGCTAAATTATAGACGGCGAGCGCCCGCCCCAGCGTGGCATTTTACGAATACCGCACGCGCCGCGGAACAGGTTGTTGACGGCTTCGGGAATTTGAAGCGGACGGCTTCGGGAAGTTGAGGTGTTGGGTAAAAGCTGACCGTGAGACCAAGAAGGCGTGGCCGCTCGGAAAAACAAAGGCGGGCGCAGGAGCCACGCGTCGCGCCCGCCTTTAGTAGTGTCAAAGCTTCAGTCGCTGCCCATCATCTTGCCGGGGACGAAGAGCGCGCTGCGGCCCGTGTCGGCAGCGAAGATTTCGAGCGAAGGCATGAGGCAGGGGATGAGACCGCCATCCGCCGCCTCGACGTGGACGCTCGCGCGTATGCGTTGGCGCGCGCCAGCGGGCAGCCCCGCGGTCGAGTAGTCGAACTGCGCGGTTTTGCCGGGGTCGAGCGACTGGAAGCTCTGACCGATGAGTCGCCCGTCGCCGTCGTAGAAGCTGATGGCGAGGCGGCACGGCCCCGGCGGGAAGCCTTCGGGCGCGTCAACGAACGCGACGTTGACGCGCGCCGTCTGCCCCTTCACGACGTTGAAGAGTCCGAAGTTGAAGTCGCCGGGCGGTTCGGGCTGCGGGTTGAATCCGGCGAGCGCGCCGGGGTTGAGCACGTTCGTCTGACCCGTCGCCGCGTCCATGACTTCGACCGAAGGAATGACGCGCGGCTGGTAGCCGCTCGCATCCGGCACGACGCTCACCTCGGCGCGCACCGCGACGCGCCCGTCCGCGCCGAAGCTCGTCGGCGTGAAGACGAGCGAGCCGCCCTTGTCGGGCGTGAGCGTCAGACGCCTCTGGATGCTGACGCTGCCGTCGGCGAAGTAGAAGGTCAGCACGGCGTCGAACGAGTCGGGCGGCACGCAAGCGCCGTCCTGCGCGCACGGCCCCGGCGGAAAGAGGTCGTGGTAATAGACGTTCAGCCGCGCCACCTGTCCGCGCGCGACGCCGACCGGACTCATCTCGGTGATTAATCTGAACGGATCAATCTGCGCCTGCGCCGACGCCGCGAGCGCGACGAGTACGACGGCGGTCAACGCCGTGGTTTTCAGGAAGCTCTTTAGTGAAGCGTTTTTGTCTCTCATGATGCTCCTCACTTTACCTATCCTTACATCCGTGCGCTCGGCCTACGGGTGTCGGCGCGTCGTCAGGCCGAAAGCTCACCACTTGCAACCGTAAGCCGACATCGCCTGCTTGGCACTGTCGTCGGCCATCTTGCAGGCTTGCGCCAGACCGTTGCGGCCCTGCGGCGTGGCGGCAAGGTCTTTCCAGGACTTGCGCGTCTGCTCGAAGGAAGAGCGCATCATGGCGCGCGCCGACTCAGGCACCTTGTCGTTGAGGCAGGTTTCGTACTTCTCCAGATACGAGTCGCACTCGGCGACTCCGATCTTGTCGCCGGAGCCGGCGGTCGTCCCCGAAGTCGCCTGCGTCGAAGAGGCGCACGCGCCGAGCGCGAGCGCGAGCAAGAGGCACGAGAGCAGCAGCAGAAATTTTTGTGTGTGTGCGTTCATTTCGTCTCCTGTCGGTCTTGTTAATGTTTGGTCAATAGCCGGGGCCTTTCGGGCGGTTTGAAATTCTCCAAACGCTTGTCCCGCCTCCGGGCCGCGCGGCAAAGTAATCAATCAGCCGCACGCGCGCCGTGTCACTTTCTGAATTCCGAAACTGCCACGGTCGCGCGCCTCGCGCGGGCGAGACCGACCAGAGGCTTGCGACTTTGTCATGCGGCGGACTCGTCACGCGCGATTGATGATTCGGCCAGCGCGCGATGTGAGACGGGGAGTCGTCACGCGCGAAAAGAGGTTGACATCTCGACGCGGTAGTAATAATTTTCAGCGCGCGATATTCGCCTTTGTCCGCCGGCGGGCCGCGAGGCTAACGTCGGCCTCACTTTTCATTTCAGCCCGTTCTTCTCCTTCGTCGCGCGGGCGGCGCGACAGGGCTATTCCGAGCACGCGCGCCCCTCGCGCGAGCGGCGGCGGTCGAAGACGCGCGACTCATTTCCCGTTCTTTCTTCCGACCGGCTTTTAACTCCCTCGCTCCTTCAGACGGTGCGGCGCGGCCAACGCGGAAGAGGAGGCACATGAACACGAGCGAAGCCATATCCGAGGCAAAAGAAATCCTGCGCGGCAGGGTCGTCTCCCCCGCCGACATCTACGCCATCGCCGAGGCGCTCAGGAAGGACGGGCAATTCGGCTACGCGCGCCAGCTCTTCGGTCGCCTGCGCAAGTCGCCCGTCACCGAGCCTGAGCTGCGCCGCGCGGGAGTGAAGAACGTGGGCGACGTTGTGCTGGCGCAGAAGCACGCGCTCTGCACGTACAAAGACCCCGACCTGCCCGCCGACTCGCGCCTCGACCGCGCGCTCGCCATACTCGGCGAGGCCGAAGACCTCTCCTCGACGCGCAATCAGGAGACGCTCGGACTCGCCGGCGCGATCTACAAGCGCAAGTGGGAGGTTGACAACCAGAGGCAGCAGCTAGAGCGCTCGCTCTTCTACTACCTGCGCGGCTACGCCGAGGGGGCGGAGAACGATCAGGGCTACACGGGCATCAACGCCGCCTTCATTCTTGACCTGCTCGCGCATCAGGAAGAGGAGGAGGCGATGAACGCCGTGGCCCCCGCCGGCGGCCCGGAGCGCCAGCGCATCGCGGAGCGCCGCGAGCAGGCGAAAGCGATGCGCGAGGAGGTCGCCGGGAAGGTCGCGCCCCTCGTGGACGAGGAGGAGACGAACTGGCTTCAGGGCAAGTGGTGGTTTTACAGCACCGTCGCAGAAGCCTACTTCGGCCTGAAGAAGTACGGCGAGGCGGTCGCGTGGCTCAAGCGCGGCGAGGCCGAGTCGGAAGTGCCGGAGTGGGAGAAGGAGGCGACGGCGCGGCAGCTCGCCGCCATCGCGCGGCTCCAGGCCCCGGTCGGCGACTTCGAGGACACGCCGCCGTGGCGCGCGCTCCGCGAGTTTCTGGGGCGGACGGCGCCGGTGCGGAGCGCCTTCGTCGGCAAGATCGGGCTTGGGCTTTCGGGCGGCGGCTTCCGCGCCTCTCTCTTCCACATCGGCGTGCTGGCGAAGCTCGCCGAGTACGACGTGCTGCGCCGCGTCGAGGTCATCTCGTGCGTCTCGGGCGGCTCGGTCATCGGCGCGCACTACTACCTCGAGCTGCGCAACCTGCTCCAGTCGAAGCGCGACGAGGAGATCACGCGCGAGGATTACATACGGCTCGTGCAGAAGATCGAGCGCGACTTCGTCCGCGGCGTGCAGTCGAACATCCGCACGCGCGTCGCCGCCGAAATCTGGACGAACCTCAAGACCGTCTTCAAGAAGAACTACTCGCGCACCGAGCGCATCGGCGAACTCTTCGAGGAGAAGCTGTTCTCGCTCGTCGAGGACGGCGGCCAGCGTCGCGACCGCTGGCTGAACGACCTCTTCATCAACCCCGCGGGCGACCGCGCGGACTTCAACCCGAAGCGCGACAACTGGCGGCGCGAGGCCAAAGTCCCCGTCCTCATCCTCAACGCCGCGTCGCTGAACACGGGCCACAACTGGCAGTTCACCGCGTCGTGGATGGGCGAGCCTGCGGCGAGCATCAACACGGAGATTGACGGCAACCGCCAGCTACGCACGATGCGATACGAGGACGCGCCCGAAGGCTTCCGGCGCTTCCGCCTCGGTCGCGCCGTGGCCGCTTCGGCCTGCGTGCCCGGACTCTTCGACCCCGTCGCGCTCGACAAACTTTACCCCGACATGACCGTCCGCCTCGTTGACGGCGGCACGCACGACAACCAGGGCGTCGCGAGCCTGCTCGAACAGGACTGCCGCGTGCTGCTCGTCAGCGACGCGAGCGGACAGATGGAGACCGAGAACAACCCGAGCGCCGGACTGCTCGGAGTACCTTTGCGCGCGCTCGACGTGTTGCAGGCGCGCGTGCGCGAGGCGCAGTACGCCGACCTGAAGTCGCGCCGCAAGTCCGGGCTTCTGCGCGGGCTGATGTTCATCCACCTGAAGAAAGATTTGGACGTTGAGCCGCTCGACTGGGTCGGCTGCCCCGACCCGTTCGAGGCGACCGACGACGCGGTGCCCGCCGAGCGCCGCGGCACGCTCACGAGCTACGGCGTGCGCAAGGACGTGCAGACCCGGCTCGCCGCGATCCGCACAGACCTCGACGCCTTTACCGACACGGAGGCGTGCGCCCTGATGACGAGCGGGTACCTGATGACCGAGTCGGAGTTCCCGCGCGCGGTCGAGGGCTTCGCGGGGCAGGGCGCGGGCCGCTCGGCGTGGCACTTCCTCGCGCTCGAAGGCCAGATGAAGACGACCGCCGAGGCTTCGGTGATGCGTATGCTCGACGCGGCGCAGAGCCGCTCGCTCAGGGTCTGGAAGTATTCGACGACGCTACGCAACGTGACCGTCGCCGCGCTGCTTCTCGCCGGCGCTCTCGCCGCGCTCCTGGTGAGCTACTTCTTCTATGTGAATTTCGACCGGGGCGAGCGGGGCTTCGCGGCGTTCCTCATCTTCCTGCTCGCGGTCGTCGTCCTGTCGTTCGTCCTGATCATGTTCGTGCCGGTGCTGCTGCTGCTGACCGCCATCCTGAAGCGGCGCGACCGCGGCAAGACCTGGAGTCAGGTGTTGAGCGGCATCATGCTGGCGCTGGTCGGTTGGGTGCCAGCGCGCATCCAGCTTCACGTGTTCGATCCCTGGTACCTGAGACTCGGCAACGTCAAAGACCGCCCGGCTTCGACCGAGCAGGCGTCGCCGACCTCGACCGGCAGCACCATCGCGCAGGCCGTCGCGCAGAGGGTCGGCGTCGCGCAGGCAGCCGAATCAATCAGCACGGCGGTGGATCAGAGGAACATGGTTGACGCCGTCGGGTCGCTCTTCAGGGCGTGCGGCTACCAGGTGCAACTCTTCCCGCGCGACTTCGACATCAACCCGTTCCAGATAGACCTCGACATCTACGCCGAGCGGGAGGGGCGCAGGGTCGTGGCGATGGTCAGGCAGTCGGACGCCGCGGCGACCGCGCCCAACTGGCAGACCGCCTCGGCGCTTGAGACCGCCGCGTGGTACATCTCAAGCCTCCCGCCTTCGGCGCAGGTCGCGCGCGGCCAGACCGCCGCCGCGCCGCACGGCGAGGTGGCGGCGTGGCTCTTCTGCGTCGGCGGCGAGCCTGACCAGAGCGTCGCGCCGTTCCGCGAGCGCGGCACGGTCGGGACGAGCACGCTCACGCTCGGCGACATCCGCCGCGTGGTCGAGATCGCGGAGATGCCGAACAAGACCGGCGGCGACAGTCTGAGCGACGGGGATCGCGAGCTGCTCCGCGCCGAGGCCGCCGAACGGCTGCACGAAGAGGCCGGCGAACTGCTCAAGGGCGTCGAGAATTTCCGCAGCGAGCTTGCCGCGCCGGACACTTCGGCGTCGCGCCGGATGGAGGTGTGACGATGTGCGAGTGCGTTACCTTCGAGGCTATCCTGAAAAATCTTGCGCTGCCCGAAGACCTCGGCGGCCTGCTCGGCGCGCCGCTGGAAGGGCTTGGCTACAAACTCAGTCCCGCGCACGGCCAGGACCTGATGGGCAACACCTTCACCTACCACGAGGCGCTC
Source organism: Pyrinomonadaceae bacterium (assembly GCA_035652995.1). Lineage (GTDB taxonomy): Bacteria > Acidobacteriota > Blastocatellia > Pyrinomonadales > Pyrinomonadaceae > QHXN01. The sequence continues at coordinate 8,998 of DASRCS010000004.1, read as the reverse complement.
GACGCCAAAGGCGAGTGCGCGCTGCGTCTGCTCCACATCGAGTGTCTGGAGCGGCGCGAGTGCGTGAACACGCTCGCGCCGCTCGGCTTCCTCTTTCAGGACAGCAGCGAACCGCTGGTCATCTTCTCCGACGGCAACTTCGTTGACCCGGCCTACACGCAGATGGCAGTCCTCTGGCAGAAGAAGGGGCCGGGCTTCGTCAAACTCTACACTTCCTACGAGGTCGGGCTGATTCGCAACGCGCAGGCTGACGGACAGATGCTGGGCGAGAAGGTCAGGGATTATTTAGGACTCGACGCGAAGCCGCAGCCGCCTGCCCCCAAGACGGCTGAGAAGGGGAACGGCCAGCCGTCCCCGCAGACGAAGACCGTCAAGGTCTTCATCAGCTACAGCCACAAGGACAAAAAGTATTTCGACGATACGTCGCTCGTCGGATTCCTGAAGGGGCTGAAGAACGACGGCGCGGACTTCTGGTGGGACGAGGACATTCCGCCCGGCGCTCTCTGGGAGAAGATGATCATCGAGCGGATTAAGGAGTCGCAGATCGCGCTCCTGCTCGTCAGCCAGTTCTTCCTCGACTCGGACTACTGCAACAGCAAAGAGATTCCGCTCTTCTTAGAGCAGGCGGAGGAGAGCGGCCTTTTGATTTTCCCCGTCATGCTCTCGACCTGCATCTGGGACGACGACCTCCACGCGTGGCTGAAGGACAGGCAGTATATCCCCAGCGGCGGCAAGGTGCTGGACAAGGACTTCGTCAACGAAGGAGACCGCAATGCCATCTACGCCGAGATACGGAAGAAGCTGCGCGAAGAGATCAAGAAGCGGCGCGGCACGGTCTAGCCGCCGGGCACACGTTCAGCCGCGGGCAGTTTTTTGGAATCGCGGGTTAGCCTCCCGCGCGACATCGTGTCGCCGCGGGCAAGACGGGGTTGAGCGATGAAAGTTGCGAGGCGCGGCAAGCCCGTCGCGCCGGGCCGCGGCTCCGGCGTCCACAGAAAGAGAAGGGCGGCGGACTGCTCCGCGCCCGTTATGGACTGCGCCCGACGAGTCGCGCGGGAGTCTCAGAGTCGCCGCAGAATGAGGAGGACGATGATCGCCCCCACGATTGACATGATGATGCCCGCCGGATGGAACTTCGCGCCGGGCGCGGGCTTCGAGAAGATTTGCGCGACGAAGCCGCCCAAGACCGAGCCGACGATGCCGACGAGCGTCGTCATCACGATGCCCATGTGATCCGCGCCCGGCAGAATCGCGCGCGCGATTAACCCCACGATGAATCCGACGATCAGATACCAAATGACGTGAAACATTCTGGCCTCCGTTTCCTGGGGGCGGGAAACGCTCCCGCGAAAGAGTAACCCGGAACTTCGTCAACGCCGACGCCGAATCCCTCAAGAGCCTGAGACCGCGCGGCACACTCGACCGAACCGCTTGATCTGCCCGCATGATTCACCGACGGGGCCGGAGTATATCTCAATTCGACCCACATTTCTCTACCTGATGACATTAATTCTGCCGCCGGCGCGTGAGACGCGCCCACGCGCCGGCGGCGAGTCGGTAAACTTACCGCGGCTCGTGAGAAGGCGGCGCGGAGCCGTCGCCGCTGCCGCCGTTTCCTGTCGTCTTGTTGCCGCTTCCGTTTTTCCTGCGCGTGGGGCGTTCGAGGTGGCTCGCGCTCTCCCACGCGGCGAGCTTCACGTGGTCGCCGCTGTACTTGTTGCGGGCGATTACGTCGAGCCGTTCGACCTCGTCGTCAATCAGGCGCAGGGCCTCTTCTATCCCTGCGTTCGAGGCGACGCGCGTGCCCGCGCCCTCGCTCTGCCTCGCCATGTGTTGCTCGAAGGCGTCTATGTTCGCGTCGAAGCGGTCAAAGAAGTCGGCGGACAATTCGTACTCGGCGAAGCGTGCCTTCAAGGGCTTGGCGGCGGCGGCGTAGGCGCGCGCGACGCCGAGCAGAGTCCGGTCGCTCTTGTCGATTTGCAGGCGCTGAAAGACGCCTTTCACTTCCGCGTGGTCGCGCCCGACCACCTGCGCCGTGTTATAGATGGTCGCAATCTGCGAGCGCAGTTCGACTCGAAAATCGCGTCTCCCCTGCGAGCCTTGCTGCTGCGCGCTCATGCTCGCGGCCTTCGTCACGTTCAGGTCTTCGAGTTTGGCGAGTTGTTCGTTCAGGCGCTTAACGGAAGCGCCGGCCACGCTGTCGGCGGGGAAGTCCGCGGGGTTGGCCGCGCAGAGCGCGGAGACGCGCGCGCCGCGCTCGATTTGCCTGCGCTGTTTGTCGCTCACGAGTTTTTCTCCTTTTTGGTGAAGGGAAGGAATGCCACAAGTGAGATTCCTCCCGGTGAGCCGAAAGGGGCGAGGCTGCATTTGCGAGGCGGGGATTATATCGCTCTTCTGTGGATACGCAAGAAAAATCTCTGGATTCGCCGCCTTCTTTGCAGATACATCGCCGGTGCGCCCGGATACGGACTCCGCACGCGCGATACCATATCCTAATACATCAACATGACACGAGAATGCACGAACACAGACACGAAACACACAGATTGTTTGCTGGATAAATAATATGGTGCTGAAATATATTAGACACGAGGCTCAACCGGAAAGATATAGAAATCGAGCGACGAAAGCTTATTGTCTCACGCGCGAATATACTGACGAAAGTGTTAAGCAGCGGACTGTATTATGAAATCCAAGTATTTCAGAGGGAATTATTCTTCCCGTTAAGAAAGGCCAGCCCTGCTTTTATCTTACTCTTATTCGGGAATAACTCAAACCTGACCGATAAATAGCGCTATCATGTACTTTCTTCGCCGACAATCTCTTTAAAGCGCGGGTCATCACGAATCCACTCTAAATCAGGGTCGAGCTTTCCCCACTCTGGATCAAATTTAGGTTGTTGTGCTGCACGTCTCAAGTTTTCAATAGCAGCGTCGGCGTTCCCGCAAATAGATTCCAAACATGCCAGATTATACCAATCATCCGACCGTAATAACTGACGAGTCTGTGCGGCGTACTTACTTGACTCTGTGTCATCCCCAAGTTGTTTATATATAAACGTTAATCCTAATACACTACTGGCCGATTTAGGATTTATCTCGTATGCTTTTCGGTAGGCTGCGACTGCTTCATCATACCGCTTCAATGTTCTAAATGTAGTGCCCAGACTGTTATATGCGGCAACATAGTTCGGATCGAGTTCGATGGCTTTGCGGTATGCGGCCTCCGCCTCGCCATACTTCTTTAAGATTTGGAGCACCTTACCGAGACCATAGTAGCTGTGGGCATAATCGGGATCGAGGGCAATTGCTCTGCGGAAAGCCGCTTCCGCCTCATCATGCCGTTGTAGCTCGTGTAACGCGACACCAAGATTATGGTAAGCGCGACTATTGCTGGGGTTTAGCATAATCGCCTTGTGTGCCGCGGCCTCTGATTCAGCATACCGCTTTAAGTGTCGAAGCGTAAAACTAAGGTTACTGTAGAAATTACTGCTATTAGGTGCTAGCTTAATTGCTCTATGATGTTCATGTAGCGCTTCATCATAATGCCCTAAGTAAGAAAGTGTAAGGCCAAGAGAATCATGAAAAACGCTGTTACCATTCTCCAACTCAACTGCCCTACGATATGCCGCTGCTGCATCATCATATTTTGTTAAACTACTAAGCACACTACCAAGATTATAGAAATAGATAGCAGAGTTAGGGTCAATTTCGGTGGCTTTGCGGTAGAGTTCTTCGGATTTAGTAAAGTCTTTTTCCTCATAAGCTTTGTATGCCCTAACTGAGTAATCTAAGGCAGAAATTGTTTTGTCTTCTTCGGCTTTCTTTTCAGGCTCTTTAGCTGCCTCAACGATATCTCCTAAGATGTCCGCAGAATACTGTGGTTCGAATTGTTCGAGGTATTTAATAATCTGATTACGCCTCTCTTCTATTGAGCCGAGCATCGCCTTCACGTCGAAGTCAATAACGCGGCGAACTTCGTTCATCATCTCATCGAACCCCTCAATTTCGACAAGGTAGCCGCGCTTCTTCCGCAGGAGATTATCCACGGCCTCATTGATTTCCTCACCGCGCCGGACGCACCAGTAGAGGTCGTTCCTTTCGGAGATGTCCGAAAGAATGTCCATGACGGACTTATCCCCGCCGCTGTAGCCGACGACTATCAGGCCGTACTCGCTCAGCACCTGCCTGAGTTGTCTCACCATGTTGGGGTCTTGTGCGGTCAGTTCGGTGTCTGTGTTCTTGAGCGCGGAATACAGGTAATCGCCATGCAGTTTCAGGATTTTGGGCCGCTGGGCGGTGAGGCGCATTTCGGAAGCCATGACGCCGTAGGCGTAAACTATCGGGCGGATGCCTGTGAACGTGGTGCAAGCGCTGTAAACCAGGTCGTCGAAATTCGTAGTGATTATGGTGTTGATGTGCCCTCTCGCCAACAGATTGGCGAGTACGACGTAGCCGAAAGAAGGCTCACGTTTTTCGATGATGCTTTCGATGTAACGCTGTCTCCCGATCTCCTTCGGCTCGAATCTCTCAAAGCATTTACAATATTCGCTGCCCTCCGCCTGATACCAATCCTGCTCCGACAGCCACTTCGCTTTATCCTCGTCCGTCTTCATCCCGTCGGGACAGCATTGGGCGATGATCTGCTCCTTGAAATGACGAATCATCTCACCCGCAGTGATGATGTTGGACTGCCTCGACGCACCAGCGCCCAGAAAGAAGGCGAAGCGCGGCGTCCCATAACCTTTGATTTTATGTGCCAGCTCTCTGATTGAGGTGCGGGGAATGTCCAGCATCTTTTATGCCCTTGTGAGTCTTAGTCTAAAGCTTAACGATGAGACCAATATTTCGGACAGAGCAACAGGATTTTAACCTACTGCGGTATTGCTGAACTAACTTTTTCACTCGACAGGCTAAAGAAAAACGAGGCAGAAGTAATACGTGATGACCGCGTTACTTCTGCCTCTTTTTCTCCGCGCTCCCTGATACGAGCTTGCCTACGCAGAGACGGCGAATGTCAGAGTGCTACTCTTCCTCTTCTGCTCTGATTCTCCCTTCGGCGCGCGCCTGCTCGACGATCTTCTGCGCGATGTTTCCGGGGACGGGGTCGTAGTGCGAGAACTCCATGTGGAAGGAGCCGCGGGCGGCGGTGATGGAGTTGAGCTTGGATTGATAGTCGAGCATCTCGCTCATCGGCACCTGCGCCTTGATGACTTGGTTCTTGCCGCGCATGTCCATGCCCTGGACGCGACCGCGGCGCGAGTTGAGGTCGCCCATGATGTCGCCGCTCGCCTCGACGGGCGCGACCACCTCGACGTTCATGATCGGTTCGAGAATCGTCGGCTTAACTTTCTCGACCGCGTTGCGGAATGCCTTGCGGCCCGCGGCGCGGAAGGAGTGCTCGTCGGAGTCAACCGTGTGGTACGAGCCGTCTATGAGTGTGACTTTGAAATCGACGAGCGGGTAGCCCGCGATTGCGCCGGTGGACGCGGCCTCGACGATGCCCTTCTCGATTGCGGGCCGGAACTGTTGCGGGACAGAGCCGCCGAAAATCTTGTCCTCGAAGACGAAGCCGCCGCCGCGCGGCAGAGGCTCGAAGACGACCTTGCAGTCGCCGAACTGCCCGCGCCCGCCCGTCTGCTTCTTGTGCCGACCCTGCACTTCGGCGCGCGCCGTGATCGTCTCCTTGTAAGGAACCTTCGGCGGATGAAGCGCGACCTCGACGTGGTATCGGTTCTTCAACTTCTCGACCACGGTCTCGATGTGCAGTTGGCCTGAGCCGGAGAGCAGAAACTCTTTCGTCTGCGGGTCGCGGTCGAAGTGGAGCGACGGGTCTTCTTCGAGAATCTTGTGGAGCGCCGCGCTGATCTTCTCCTCGTCCTGCCGCGACTTCGGCTCGATGGCGAAGGAGATGGCGGCCTCCGGGTATTCGATGGGGTCGTAAACAATAGACGCGGCCTTGTCGGCGAGCGTGTCGCCCGTCTGCGTCTCCTTGAGCTTGACGACGGCGATGATGTCGCCCGCGCTCGCTTCGTCAATCTTGTCGAGCTGCTTGCCCTGCATCGAATGCAGCGCGCCGAGTCGTTCGGCGACGCCGCGCGTCGTGTTCTGCACCGTGGCGTCGGACTTGACCTTGCCGCTGATGATCTTCATCACGTTGATGCGTCCGGCGAACGGGTCGGCGACGGTGCGGAAGACGTAGGCCGAGAAAGGCTCTTCGGCGTGATAGCCGCGCGTCACCTCCGCCGCGCCTTCGTCGAGGCTCGCCTTGCCTTTCTCGTTCTCGTGCGTGTCGGGCGCGGGCGCGTAATCAACGATGCCGTCGAGCAGGTTCTGAAGCCCGACGAGCGTCAGACTTGAGACGGCGAAGACGGGGCAGAGGCGCGAGGCCGCGATGGCCTTGCTGATGTTCGGGATGATGTCCGCCTCGTCGAGCGTGCCGCTCTCGAAATACTTCTCCATCAGCGCGTCGTCGGATTCGGCGATGACTTCGATCAGGCGCTCGCGCTCCTTCTCGAAGACCTCGCGGCCCGACGCCGGAATCTCGATCTCTTTCGCCTTGCCGCTCGCGTCGAACTCGTAAGCCTTCTGGTGGACGACATCAACGACGCCCTTGAAGTTCGCCTCCTGCCCGATTGGAAGAGTGAAGGGGACGATGGCGCGGCTGAAGGTCGAGCGCGCGGAGTCGAGCGCCGCGCCGAAGTCCGCGCGCTCCTTGTCGAGCTTCGTGATGACCATGACGCGCGGCGTGATGAACTCGTTGGCGAAGGCCCAGGTCTTCTCGGTGCCGACCTCGACGCCCGTCACGGCGTCAACGATGACGACGGCGCAGTCGGCGACGCGGAGCGCCGGTCGCGCGTGCGGCGCGAAGGCGGAGAAGCCGGGCGTGTCGATGAGGTTGATCTTGTGTTCGCGCCACTCGCAGTGTGCGAGCTGGTTGTTGAGCGTGATCTTGCGCGCGACGGAGTCCTCGTCGTAGTCGGTGACGGTCGTGCCCTCGTCCACCTTGCCCCAGCGCTGGGTCGCGCCCGCGAGATGAAGGATGGAGCTGACGAGTTGGGTTTTTCCTGCGTGGCCGTGGCCGATACAAGCGAGATTGCGAATCTGGTTGGTCGGATAGGATTTCATGGCTTCGGGTTCGGAACGTCCTTTCGACGGGTCGGCCTTGCGCGGGCGCGCCGCGGGCATCGAGGCCCACGCGCCGACCCGAAAATTTACGATGGCTGTGCGGGATGTAACTTCAAAGGTCGAGAGCTTAATTTAAGCGACCGGAAGGCGGAATGGCAAGCGCGCAAAAAGAAGGCAAAAGGTAAAAGTAAAAAGGCAAAGGTGCGGACGCGCTGCGCGAAGAACTTTTAATTTTCGTCTTTCATCCCGCCCGCTTTCTTTCAGCCCTTCGTCCCGCCATCACTTTTGCCTTTTGCCTTTTTACTTTTGCCTTCCCGTGACGCTGGCACCGCGTTTGCAAAACAAGTCGGCGGGAGCGAAAGCCCCAAGCCATAAGTAACTGCAAACTCTCCCGTTGAAAGAAGAGAGCAAGGAGGGGACAAAGTAATGAGGTTCGGAATAAGTACAGTGAAGCGCATGGTCGGTACACTCGTCGTGCTTCTTGCCATCGTGGGGACTCTGGGCACGAGCGCTTCGGCGCAGGAGTGGCGGCGTCACCGGCACGAGCGACGCGAGCACACGAGGGTGTATTACTACACGACCCCGAGGTCGTATTACTATACGACCCCGCGGGCGTACTACTACACCACGCCGAGGACGTACTACTACAACCAGAACACCTGGCGACTGAGGCGCATGGAGCGTCGTCATCACGACCACGACCGCGACCGCTGGTAAAATTCGCGACGCGGGACAACACATCGGGCGGGCGTTTCAGTTTAACTGTGGACGCCCGCCCGTTCTCTTTCCCGGCCAATAGTCTTCTTTAGTTTTCTTCACAGATTTCGGGCGACGAGCCGTCCGCCGGTTTCGCTCAGCGCGGCGACTGCTGCCTGAGTGTGAGCGGCCTCGGCTTCGAGCGCTTCGTGTAGGAGGCGAAGAGGCGGAAGCCGAGCAGGACGGCGACGACGGCGGCGAAGGCGAACGGCTTGCGCGTGTCGGACTTGACGAGAAGGTAGTAGTGAAAGACGCCAGCGCAGGCGGCCAGATAAGTCAGGCGGTGCAGCCTCTGCCAGCGCTTGCCGCCGAGCCGCTTGATCATCCTGTCGGTCGAGGTGACGGCGAGCGGAACCATCGAGCAGAAGGCGAGGAAGCCGACGAGAATGAAGCGGCGACGCTCAACGTCCTGAACGATGGCGCGGAAGTCGAACCACTTGTCGAAGCAGACATACGTGAGGAAGTGCAGCGAGCCGTAGAAGAACGCGTAGAGTCCGAGCATGCGGCGGAAGCGCACGAGCCACTGCACGCCCGTCCATTTTCTGAGCGGCGTGACGGCGAGCGTCAGCACCAGAAAGACGAGCGTCAGCGTCCCCGTCGTCCGCGTCACGAGGTCGAGCGGGTTCGCGCCGACCTGTCCGCGCCACCAGTCCCACGCGAGCAGCGCGAGCGGCACGAGGCTGTTGACGAAGACCGCGAGCTTGTAGAATTTGATGTCTTTCATTTGCAGAGCCGTTAGCTGTCAGCTATCGGCTGCTAGCTCGCGGCGTCCGCCGTGATGTGCGTTGGGATTCAACGAACAACGTTCTTCATCCGCGCGCAGTAAGCTAAAAGCCGACAGCCAGCAGCTTTCAGTGGTAGTAACTCAAGTCCATGCCGTCGTACATGTGCGCGACCTGTTCGGCGTACCCGTTGAAGGGTTGAGTCTGTCTGCGCCCCCACTCGCCGATGCGCTGCTCTGTGGCCTGGTCGCGGAGAACGTCAACCGCGGGATTGACGTTCGAGAAGAAGCCGTAAACGCTCGGCACTTCGGCCACCCACGTCGTCGTCGGCATACGCTCGGCCAGCTTGATTCGCACGACCGACTTGATGCTCTTGAAGCCGTACTTCCACGG
>DASRCS010000003.1:0-3549 GCA_035652995.1 Pyrinomonadaceae bacterium | reverse complement strand
CATCCTGATGGCGTTCGGCCACTCGTTCCTCGCCATGTCGGGCGAGGAGTCTCTGGCGCAGGTCAACCGCGAACTCGAATACCCGAAGCACCGGAACCTGATGAAGGCGGGGATGGTCATCTTCGTCTATTCACTCCTGTTTACTTCGCTCGTCTCCTTCTTCGCCTTCTCGATCATCCCCGACTCCGTCCGCCCGCAGTATTTTAACAACCTCATCAGCGGCATCTCGATGTATCTGGTCGGGCCGCTCTCGGTGAGGCTTCTCTTTCAGGCGTTCATCGTCATCGTCGGCTTCCTGATGCTGGCGGGCGCAATCAACACTTCGATCATCGGCGCGAACGGCGTCCTGAACCGCGTCTCGGAAGACGGCGTGATGACCGACTGGTTCCGCGCGCCGCACAGGCGCTACGGGACGACTTACAGGATGATCAACCTCATCGCCATCCTGCAACTCGTCGCCATCGTCGGCTCGCGCGGAAACACCTTCGTGCTGGGCGAGGCATACGCGTTCGGCGTCGTCTGGTCGTTCTTCTTCAACTCGCTCTCGATGACCGTGCTGCGCTTCCAGCGCAAGGAGCGGCGCGAGTGGAAAGTCCCGCTCAACCTTCGCGTCGGAGGCAAAGAGATACCGCTCGGCCTCGGCGCGATCATGCTGATCCTCTTCTCGGTCGCCGCCGTCAACCTCGTCACGAAGCAGGTCGCGACCGTCAGCGGCATCGCCTTCACGCTCGTCTTCTTCACAGTCTTTCTCATCTCCGAGCGGATCAACGAACGCCGCCGCGGCGACGAGGCGCACAAGACCGCCGTTGACCAGTTCCGCGTCTCGCCGCAGGATGTGGTGACGAACGAGACGGTCGAGGTTCGCCCCGGCAACACTCTCTGTCTCGTGCGCGACTACAACACGCTGGAACACGTCAGGAAGGCTCTGGAGATGACGCACACGGGCAAGCGCGACCTCGTGATGATGACCGTGCAACTCCTTCGCGGCCCCAACACGGGGTATGAGGACATCGGCGAAGAACACCTGTTCACGAGCTACGAGCAGTTGCTCTTCAGCCGCGTCGTCGCGCTCGCGGAGAAGGCGGGCAAGCACGTTGACCTGCTCGTCGTGCCGTCGTCGAACGTCTATCAGGCGGTCGTTCACACGGCGGCGCAACTCGACTCGGCGGAGATCGTCGCGGGCCTTTCGTCGGTGATGACGCCGGAGGAGCAGGCGCGGAGGATCGGCGAGGCTTGGGAGGAGTTGCCGAACAAGCCGGAGCGACAGGTCTTGTTCCGCGTCATCGAACCCGACGGCCAGACGCACGACTTCTACCTCGGCGCGCACGCGCCCGACCTTTCGAGCGAGGACGTGAACCTCATCCACCGCCTCTGGCTCGAAGTCTCGCGCGAGAGCGGCGGCGACGACGTTCACCACAAGGAGATCGTGACGGTCGCTCTCGCTCGGCTCGACGCGGACTTGCACGGCAAGGCGCGAGGGTCTGTGCTGGAACAGATCACCAAACAGAAGCGCAAGCGCGGCGGCGACGACGAAAAGCACGAAGCCACCGCGGGCGACTGAAGACTTCCGCTTGCAAGAAACTTCCGGGGCCGCGACGCCCGACCGAAATCTTCTTAAACCTCTGGCCTGAGAGCGGGACCGCAAAGCGTCTCGAACTTCACCACCCGCCTTTACGAACTTTTAACGAACCTTTTACCCCCTTTTTATGCGCGGCGCGCTAGCCTCTTCGTGTTGCCGTCGTCGGCGTCCGCAGCGCCCCCGTCTTACGCCGGCACGGAAAGGAAGCCGATGACGAAGGATGTCTTGGCGGTCTGCGCGGTCAGCCTGATTTTCACCTGCGTTCTTCTCGGCCTGCGTCAACTCTTCGTGAAGGGCAGGAAGTGCGGCGGCGTGTTCATCGTGCCGGTCGTGCGCGAAGACTTCGAGCGCGGTGCGGTCGAGGCCGCGGGCGAAGCGTCGGGCTGCGAGTCGCCCGCGGAAGAGGCCGCGCGCGCGGCGAAGGTTTTATCCTTCGGCCCGCGTCACGCCCCGCGCGCCGGAATCATCCCGGCGCTCGCGCTGCTCTTCGCCTGCGGCGCGTCGGACGCACCGCGCGCGCAGCAGACGATCTTCAACGTCCCGACGACCGACGTGCTGGACAAGCGAAAGGTCTATGCGGAACTCGACGCGAGTTTCAAGCCGGACGACTCGGAAGCGCTGGGCCACTTCTCCTCGTTCGTGCCGCGCGTCGTCTTCGGTGCGGGCGGGCGCGTCGAGGCCGGGCTGAACGTCGCAGGCAACGTGCAGCCGGGGCCGGACACGACGACGCTCGCGCCCACAATCAAGTACAAGTTTTACGACGGCGGGCGGAACGGATACGCCGCGGTCGTCGGCGGTGATCTGTTCTTCCCGGTTCGGCACAAGCCCTACAACGTCGGCGGCTACGTCTATCTCGAAGCGAGCAAGACCTTCGAGGCGTCGGGGACGCGTCTGACCGCGGGCGCGTTCGACTTCACGAAGCGCGTCGTCGCCGCGTCGAACCGCGCGGGCGGGCAGTTCGGCTTCGAGCAGCCCTTGAGCAAGAGATTGACTCTGGCCGCCGACTACTTCACGGGCAAGCACGCCGCGGGCTACTTCTCGACGGGCGCGATCTTCAAAGTCGGCCAGAAGTGGACGGGCTACGCCGCTTACTCAATCGGCAATCAGAACGCGTCGCGCGGCAACCATTTCTTCCTGCTCGAACTCGGCTACAACTTCAACTGAGAAAGGCGGCATTCGACATGAGCGTGGAGCGGAAGTACGAAAGGACTTTGGGAGAGCGCATCGAGCGCGCCGTGGTCGTGACAGCCGGCGACTTGAGCCTGTTCGTTTCGCTCTGCACGGCACGCGCGATGGTCTGGTACACGCTTCGGCGACGCGACCGGCAGCGGGCGAAAGAGTGCGCCGCACGGCGTAAACATTTCGGGCGCGCGCCCGGAGGCTACGTCAAAGGCGAAGGTCGGACGATGCCAGAAGGGGCCGCGCGTGTCGAAGAGGATGTGCAGGCCGCCGCCGGAGAGCAACAGCCGTTGCCTTACGTCAGGTGACTCGGAGGCAGTAAATGGCGGATTTAATTTTCGTGGCTTTGACAATCGCTTTCTTTTTGCTCGCGCTCGCATACGTGCGCGGGTGCGAAAGGCTGCGCTGAGGGAGGCTCCGTTGAATCTCGAATCAATTTTAGGTCTGGCGGCGTCGGCGCTGCTTCTCGTCTATCTGGCATACGCGCTGCTGCGCCCGGAGAAGTTCTGAGATGACCGCGAACGGCTGGCTACAAATTCTTCTCTTCCTCGCGGTCGTGCTCGCGGTCACGAAGCCGCTGGGCCTTTTCATGGCGCGCGTCTTCGGCGGCGAGCGGACGTTCCTGCATCCTTTGCTGCGCCCCGTCGAGCGCCTGATCTACAAGCTGACCGGCGTCGAAGAGGAGCGCGAGATGGGTTGGACTGAGTACGCCGCGGCGATGCTCGTGTTCAGTCTCGTCTCGATGCTTTTGCTCTACGTGATTCAGAGACTTCAAGGGTGGCTCCCGCTCA
>DASRCS010000002.1:0-9878 GCA_035652995.1 Pyrinomonadaceae bacterium | reverse complement strand
GCTGAAGGCGGAAGCGCCGGAGGAGGCGCGCGCGGGACTCGAACTCTTCGCCGCCGACAGGCGCGCACGCCGCGAAGGGGCGCACGCCGCGCTCGCGCCGGAGTTGGAAGCCGAAACGTTCGAGGCGACGCGCAAGAGAATCGCGACGGCGTTCGAGCGCGCGACCGAGCCGCGGAAGAAGACGGACGCCGAAGGCGAGCAGGGCTTCGCCGGGATGGGCCGCGAAATAATCCTCCGCTCGTGGGAGGAGTTACGCGGGCGCGGCGCGGACATCTACCGGCCTCTGAAGTCGAAGCGGCTGCACAAGATTCGCATCGCGGCGAAGCGGCTGCGCTACGCGCTCGAACTCTTCAGCGCCTGCTTCGACGGCCTGAAGGATTTGGCGCACGAGCTTGCCGAGTTGCAGAAGGCGCTCGGCAGCCTGCACGACTGCGACGAGTGGATAAAGGAGTGCGGCGAGCATCTTTCGCGCTGCGACCCGCACGCAGAGGATAGCGACGGCGTCGAAGTGAGGGAGCAGCGCGCGGCTGCCTTCTTTCTGCTCGAACACTTCGTCAGGAGGCGCGTCGAAGACTACGCAGAGGCGCTCGCCATCTGGCGCAGGTGGGAGCAGGAAGGGTTCGGCGAACGACTCGCCGGAAGTCTCGAAGATACGCCGTCGAATTCAGACGCGGGCGCGGGCGAAGCCGCGGGCGACGGCGGGCAGGCGCGTGTCTCGGCGTGAAGGTAAAAGCTTTCGGTCGGCGTCGCCTCATTCGCGCGGCAGGAGGCCGACGATGATCTCGTCGAGGCGGTCGAACTCAATCGGCTTCTGGACGTATGCGTTGCAGCCCGCGGCGAACGCGAGGCCGCGGTGCTTGACGGGGTCGTGCGCCGAGACGACGATGATCGGCACAGAGCGCAGCGAGTCGGTCGTCCGCACGAAGCGCGCGACGGCGAAGCCGTTGAGTTTCGGCAACTGCAAGTCCATGAGGATCAGGTCGGGCCTCGTCGCGCGCGCCACGTCCACCGCCTCCTGCCCGTCGCGCGCCTCGACGACGCGGTAGCCGCGCATCAGCAGCAGCGTCTTCATCATCAGGCGTATGTCCGGGTCGTCTTCGGCGACGAGTATCGTGTGCTGGCCGTCGGGGCGTCCGGCGTCGGGCGCGCCGGCGCGCGCGGCGTGTGCGCCCGACGCCGAGGGGATGTCGCTGGCCGTGCGAGGGAAGTGCATGGCTTCTCTTTCCGTCGTGTGGGGGATGGAATTTAAAAGGGGCGGGCGTTGCGGTAACAGAGGGCGGGAACCTCACAGGATTCTCCGCCCTCCGACCTTTCCCCCTTGCTAACGGAATAAAGTTTAAGTCCCGCGCGCGGTCGCGTCTGTACGTTTGAATACGCCTCGAAGTAATTTTTCAGGAGTTCAGAAAGGCGTCGTACTCCTCGCCCATCGCCTTGACGCACTCGCACGAAGCCTCGCGCAGACCCTCCGGGTTCGTGACGACGACCGTGCCGCGGCGGTGGCCGATCAGCCCGGCCTGCTCAAGAATCCCGACGGCGACGGTGACACCGGAGCGGCGCACGCCGAGCATGTGCGAAAGAAACTCTTGCGTGAGCGGCAGCCGGTCGCTCTCAAGCCGGCGGCGGCACATGAGGAGCCAGCGGGCGAGGCGCTCCTCGACCGTGTGCAGGGTGTTGCAGGCCGCGGTCAGGGAGATTTGCGCGACGAGCATACGCGTGTAGTGAAGAACTTTTTCCTGAAAGGCGGGGAGTCGTTGGAACACTTCGCGCGCGTGCGCGGCCTTCATGCGGTAGGCCAAACCGCCGACCTGCACGAGTCCGGTGTGCGTCGCCCTTTCAGCGCCGAGCAGGACGGTCAGGCCGCCCAAGCCCTCGCGACCGAGCGAGCCGACCTCGATTGAAGTGCCGTCTTCGAGCGTCGAGAGGAGCGAGAGCAGTCCGCCGTCAACGAAGTGGACGTGGCTCAGAATCTCGTCGAGGTCGTAGAGCCGGTCGCCGGCTTCGAGTCCGACGGGCTGAAGCAGCGGCGCTACTTCAGCGAACTCCTCAGCCGGGAGCGATGCGAGAATCTTGTTGTTGACCTCTTCCTGTCGGACGACCGTGGCAGACATCAATCCCTCTACTCGGAGTGAAACGGAAAGGCACAAGGCACGCGGCCTCGGTTCGACTTGCGCGTGCGGGCTTCGGCGGCGAGGCTTTCGGGTGAGCCGAATTTATAGCAAGCGCGGCGGATAACGCGCTGTCCGCCAGCGTACAATGATTACGCGTGGAAGGCCGCCGGGCAGTCCGAGTCCTGACCGATCTGGCGCGGCCTCTTCCAGCCCACTTCGCGCGGCCTCAAAGATTAGTTGAGGTGTGTCTGCATCCGGGGAGACGATTGAAACATCGTCCCGTCGCGCCGCAGTCCGTCGCCGTGTGAGTTCGACCCATCGCGTCCGAACGCCGACTCGTGCCAGCGCGCATCTTCGCGGAACTCCGGGTAGCAGAGGCACGCCGCGCCCTCAAGCGCCTCGCGGTTGACGAGGCGGATGTGGCCGCGCGAGTGCTGGACGATGTTCGCTCTCTGGAGTTGCCCCATGCACTCGTTGACGCCCGCGCGCCTGACGCCCAACTGCCGCGCCGCGATCTCCTGCGTCAACATTATTTCGTCGCGCCCGACGCGGTCGAACAGCATCAGGAGCCATGTGCCGAGCCGCTCGTTCAGGCGGTGGCGTGTGTTGCAGACGGCGCGGCGCGAGACCTGCCCGATGAGCGTCGAGTAGTAGCGGAGCAGGGGCGTCTGCCACTCGCGGCCCTCCTGAAACACCTCGCGCAGCAGCGACGCCTCGACGCGCAAAGCCTCGCCGGCCAGAAGGACGCGCGTCCAGTCGCGCACGCGCAGACCCGATGTCGTCACGGCGGCGACGCCCGCCACGCCCTCGCGCCCGACCATCGAAGTCTCGACCGTCGCGCCGTCGTTCATCGTCGTGACCGTCGTGATGACGCAGCCGACGGGGAAGTAGGCGTGCGTGACCTCGTCGCCCGGCGCGTAGAGCGTCTGCTGCGCCCCAAGCTCGACCGTCCTGAAGTGGCGCGTGAACCGCGAAGCTTCATCCGAGAGGAGGCGGCTGAGAATGGCGTTGCCCGGCAGCCCGTTGCAGGCGAATGTGTCTTGAGACATCAATCCCGCTTCCTTTCATCCGATAAATTGTTGGCCGCGCGCGAGGCAGGGATGCGACGGCTGACTCGACCGCGCGGGGGATGGTCGAGAGAAGGGGGACGACAGTTGTTGCAAGGAGGCGACGCGGAAAATATAACACGCGGGGCCGAGGTCTGCGAAGAAATTTGGTTCTATGTCGGCGACCTCGTTCGGAGTTCTTCAACCCGCGCCTTGCCGGTCGTTGGCGGGGCGGCGGAGTTCCGTTGTATAAATGAGGCAGAACGCAGTTATAAAAAATCCGAGCGAGAGTTTATGAATTTCCACGAAAACGTCCTCCAACTCATTGGCCGCACGCCGCTCGTCCGGCTCAACCGTCTGACGGAAGGAATCAAAGCGACGGTGCTCGCGAAGATGGAGAGCCTCAACCCCGGCTACTCCGTCAAAGACCGCATCGGCGTCTCGATGGTCGAGGCCGCGGAGCGCGAGGGCTTGCTGAAGCCCGGCGGCACGATCGTCGAGGCCACGTCCGGCAACACCGGAATCGGGCTGGCGCTCGCCGCCGCCGTCAAAGGCTACCGCTGCATCTTCGTAATGACCGAGAAGGCTTCGGTCGAGAAGGTTCGTTATTTGAAGGCGCTCGGCGCTGACGTGGTCGTCGTCCCCGCGACCGCGAAGCCGGGCACGCCCGAACACTACGTCGAGACCGCGCGACGCATCGCGCGCGAGACGCCGAACAGCTTTTACCCGGACCAGTATTCCAACCCCAACAACCCCGAAGCGCACTACCGAACCACAGGCCCCGAACTCTGGGAGCAGACCGAGGGGCGCATCACGCACTTCGTCGCGGGCCTCGGCACGGGCGGCACGATCTCCGGCACCGGAAGATTTCTGAAGGAGAAGAACCCGGACATCCGCGTCATCGGCGCAGACCCTTACGGCTCGGTCTTCAAGACCTACAAGGAGACGGGGCGCACGCAAGAGGTCACGCCGTACCTCGTCGAAGGCATCGGTCAGGAGGTCGTCCCTGAGAACGTGCACATGAAGTACGTTGACGAGATCATCAACGTCACCGACCGCGACTCGTTCGAGTTGTCGCGTCAGTTGGGGCGCAAGGAGGGAATCTTCTGCGGCGGCTCGACGGGCACGAACCTCGCGGCTGCCCTGAAGGTCGCGCGCGACCTCGACGAGACGGGCGTCGTCGTCTTCATCGTCTGCGACACGGGCGAGCACTACCTGACGAAGCACCACTCAGACGAGTGGCTGAAGGAGAAGCGCCTGCTCGAACCGCAGAAGATGACCGCCGGACTCATCAGCGGCACGAAGGCCGCGACCGAGCGCCCGCGCATCCTCTCCGTCCCGCCGACCGAGACGGTCGCCGACGCGCTCGCGCAGATGGACAAGCACGGCGTCACGCAGATGCCGGTCATCGAAGAGGGGAAGTCGGTCGGCTCTTTGCGCGAGAACCGTCTGCTCGCCAAAGTCCTCGGCGACCGCGACCTCCTGACCTCGCCCGTCTCCGAGTTGATGGAGCCGACCTTCCCCGTCATTGACGTTGACGCCGGCTCGGCTGAAGTCACGCGCCTCTTGCGCCGCAGCCCCGCCGTCCTCGTCGAAGAGTTCGGGCGCATCACAGGCATCATCACCCGCCACGACATGCTCGACGTTCCCAACTCCGGCGCGCGCTGAGCGAGACTTTATAAGATTATGCCTCGCACCGTAATTACCAACGCCGGCGCATGATCTGGCTCGTCCAATTCTTCTGGGGAATCTTTTACTTCTGGCTGCTCGTCGCGGCGCTCACGCTCTTCAGCCTCGCGCGCCACAGGACGCTCAGGCCGGCGGGCGGCGTGCGTCTCAAAGGGGACGACGCGCCGTCGGTCTCCGTCCTCGTCCCCGCACGCAACGAGGAGGGGCGAGTGCTGGTCGAGTGCGTGCGCTCGATACTCGCGCAGGACTACGGCAACTTCGATGTCGTCGCCGTCAACGACCGCTCGACCGACGCGACGGGCTTGATCCTGCGCGCGCTCGCCGCAGGGGAAGCGAGGCTGCGCGTCGTCGAGGGCGGAGAGACTCCCGCGGGCTGGCTCGGAAAGCCTTTCGCCTTGCAGCAGGCGCTCGAAGCTTCGTGCGGGAGCTGGGTGCTCGCCACGGACGCCGACATGATCTTTCGCCCGTCCGTGCTCCGCGCGGCTGTCGCCTACGCCGTCGAGAACAAATGCGACGCGCTGACGCTCGTCCCGCACTTCGACGCGCTCTCGTTCTGGGAGCGCGTCTTCATGCCCGCTTGGTTCTGGGCCGTGCTGATAATGTTTCAGCGCGAGCTTGCCAACAGCAGCAGAACGTCGCTCGCGCTCGGCGTCGGCGGCTTCTACCTGATTCGGCGCGCGGCGCTCGAACGGGTCGGCGGCTTCGGGGCCGTGCGCGCAGAGGTGCTCGACGACCTGCGGCTCGCCGAGACGCTCAAGCGCTCCGGCGCGCGCACCTTCGCCGAGTACGCGCCCGAACTCGTCAGCACGCGCATGTACTCGAACCTCTCCGAGCTTTGGGAGAGTTGCACGAAGAACACGTTTGCCATCCTCCGCTTCTCGACCGCGCTCACCCTCGCGATGCTCGCCTTTCAGTTCTTCGTCGTCATCCTTCCGCCCGCGCTCGCCGCCGCGTGCGTGCCGATGTTCGCGCTCGGACACGCGGGCGAGGTCTGGCGGCAACTCTTCGCGCCGACGCTCGCGACGTGGGCGCTCTTCGTCTCGCTCCTCGCGCTCGTCAACAGGAAGTGCGGCGTGCCCGCGGTGTACGCGCTGACGGCCCCGCTCGGCTGGGTTCTGAGTTGCGCGGTCATGGCGGCCTCGGCCTACGGCGTCCTGAGCGGCAGGGGATTGATTTGGAAGGGTCGGAAGTTTTACACGCGCGGCGGAGTCAGACCGCCCCGCGCGTCACATTAAGAGGGGATGTGTAGAAGACTTCAGCACACACTTTGGTAGATATAAACTTTCGCTGCTTCAACATCTGACGTTGATGAGCGAATATTAGCTTCGGTTCACGAGACCGAGTCTAAGCCACTCTTTTCTGGCAGCGACCTGCGCCCTACTGTTGATGCGTAGGCGTGAGACTGTTGCCCGCCCGCCGGGAGTCAGTCCTTCGATCTCCCCCGTCTCTTCCACGAGCGAGAAGTGTTCGCCCCACACATCGCGACGCGGGTTGAAGAGATTTGCCTCTTGCCCCGTCAACTCGTCAACGCCTCGGACTAAATCGGCTTCGTAGAGATTGCAAGAGCGACACGACAGCGCAAGATTATCTTCAGAAGTTTCGCCGCCGCGGGCGAGCGGCGTGATGTGCTCGACCTCGAACGGGAGGTTGAAAACAATTTCGGGGGCGCGGCAGTATTCGCAGGCGTGGCGTGCGCGTGAGGAGACTAGCGGATAGAGAGGGTTCATGGCCTGAGTTCGTTGAGCAAGGCTTCCGCCCTCCGCCGCGCGCCGTCGAGTTCCGATTCGACCAGACGCTCCAACTCCTTCTCCTCTGACGGCGATAAAGCCCCCGTCTCTCGCTGTCTCGTCAGCTCGGCGAGACGTTCCTGCTGCGTGGCGCTGAAAAACTGGTCGGCTTTGCGGTTCTGCACAATGACAAGGGTGCCGGCTTCGTCATCCGCAAGCTGCGACGCGAGCGCGTCAAGGGCCTCGCCCGCCGTGCGACCCGTTGACTCTTTGTCGCCAGCGACGGCGCGGTATCTGCCGGCCTTTTCGGGAAGGATGGTGATGGTCGTCATGACTCTTGAATTATAACACGGGCCGCGGGGGCTGGATGACGCTTGGCTGCTGAGTTCAGCGTGCCCTCTCGTAGAAAGTCACCTTCAACTCTTCATCCAGCGTGCGCGAGTCGTAATCGCGGAAGCCTTCGAGGAAGTTCGGGGGCATGAAGGTGTCGGCGTCTTCGACCGCGAGCGGGACTTCGGTGACGAGCCAGCGCTCGATGTCCGCGAGGAAGGCGGAGAAGATTTGCGCGCCGCCGATGATGAAGAGGTCGCAGTTGAGATAATCCTTCAGGGCGAGAACCGACTGCCTGTCCCTGAGCCACACGACCGGCCCGCGCGGCTCCGTCTCGGCGCGGCCCGTCAGGACGATGTTGAGTCGGTTCGGCAGAGGCTTCTTCAAAGTCAGCCAGGTCTTGTAGCCCATCACGACGGCGTTGCCCGTCGTCTGTCCCCTGAAGAACTTCAGGTCGGACGAGTAGTGCCACGGCAGTCCGCCCGCCTTGCCGATGGCCCCGTTCCTGTCAACCGCTACGATGCCGATGATCGCCATGAATGTCTGAAACGTCGGAAATGTTTTGAACTTTGCCGGCGGTCAGACCGCCACCGGCGCTTCGATCTTGCCGTGCGATTTGTAGCCGACGAGGTTCAGGTGCTCGTAGCGGAAGGCGAGCAGCCCTTCGAGTCCGCGCATCATGCCGTCCTCGTCGCGAATGTCGAGGCGGGGCAGCGGCAGCGGCTCGCGCGAGAGAAGCTCCTCGACCTGCGAGAGATGATTCTTGTAGATGTGCAGGTCGCCGAACGTGTGTATAAAGTCGCCCACGTCCAACTCGCAGACGTGCGCGACCATGTGCGTCAGCAGCGCGTAGGAAGTAATGTTGAAGGGCACGCCGAGGAAGGCGTCCGCCGAGCGTTGATAAAGTTGACAGTGGAGCACGCGACCGCGCTCGACCTTGAACTGAAAGAGCGTGTGACAGGGCGGGAGGTCAACCGTGTCGGCGGCGCGCGGGTCCCAGCCCGTGACGATGAGGCGGCGTGAGTTCGGATTGTCGCGTATGTCGCGGACGAGTTTCGCGATCTGGTCAACGCCGTCGCGCTTCGGGTAATGGCCGCCGAAAGAGCGCCAGAGATAACCATAGACGGGGCCGAGGTCGCCTTCCGCCCGACCGAAGCGCGACGTGTGCTCCGCGTCGGCCCACTCCTTCCAGATGTCAACGCCCCTGGCTCGCAGGTTCGCCTCGTTGGTGTCGCCTGCGAGGAACCAAAATAGCTCCTCGCAAATCCAGCGGAAGGGAACTCGTTTCGTGGTGACAATTGGAAAACCTTCGCGCAGGTCGAAGCGTGTCTGATAGCCGAAGTAGGAGACAGTGCCGACGCCCGTCCGGTCGTTGTGCTCGTAGCCGCGTTCGAGGATTGTCTTGAGAAGGTCTTGATATTGTTTCATCTGTTCCGGCTTTTGATCCTGAAGCCTCGTGCTCGGAATCCTGAACGGCGTTTTGGCTCTCAGCGCAGGAGAACACTGAAAGACTCTTCGGGAGCGATGTCGCGCGACTTTTCGCCTTTGAGGAAGAGTCGCGCGGGCTTGCCGCCGACGAGCCGAACGTCCTCGCCTTCGACCCGCAGCATCGTCCCTTCGCGCAGGCCGACGACGCGGACGCCGGGGTTCGCGTGGACGAACTCTGCGAGACGTTCGTCGCGCGTCTCGCCCATGTGTCCCGCGATGCGCGCGTCTGTGTAGTGCGGGTTTATCTGGAACGGGACGAGGCCGAGTGCAACGAACGACGGCGGCTCGACAATCGGCATGTCGTTCGTCGTCATGATTGTCGGACACGCGACGTTTGAACCCGCGCTCCAACCGACGTAAGGCACGCCCGACTCGACCCTCGCGCGAATCGTTTCGACGACTTCGGCCTCGTAGAGTCCGCGGAGCAGGTGGAACGTGTTTCCGCCGCCGACGGCGATTGTTTCGGCTCGCTCGACCGCCGCGCGCGCGTCCGAGGCTTCGTGGATTGACTCGACCTCGAAGTTCATCGGCGCGAAGCGCTGGCGCACGCGCGCGGCGTACTCGTCGTAAGTCCTGACGACCGCCGCGAACGGGACGAACAGCACGCGCCGCACGCCCGCGCCGAGGAAGTCCGCGACCGCGCCCTGCGCGAATTCCGTCGGCACTTCGCCGATGAGTTCCGATCCGTTGCTGAGAAGCAGAAGCCGCTTGCCCTTCATCACAAAACGCGCCCGCCGCCCTTCCGTTGGATTCCAAACGCCGCGAGGCGCATGATAACACTCCTCGTTCGCGTGCGTGAGTTTTCGCCGGCCAGCAAGGCGGGCCGTCAAATCTGCGCGCGCCCGTCCGTTCGGGAGTCGCTCGAAGACTTCGCCGGAACGGATTCGGCGCGGGCGTTCGTGAAAATCCGAAGCTTCAAGGAATGTTCCGATGGCAACAGCACAGTGCAGACACCTCGAACAGATACGCGAGGTGACGCCGAGCGCCGAGGGTTGTGAGGATTGTTTGAGGATTGGCGACAGTTGGGTGCATCTTCGCCTGTGCCGCAGTTGCGGCCATGTCGGCTGCTGCGACAGCTCGAAGAACAAGCACGCGACGAAGCACTTTCATTCTTCGGGTCATCCGATAGTCCAGTCGTTCGAGCCGGGCGAGGACTGGAATTGGTGCTACGTTGACGAACTATTTTTCTGAGATGGCCGTCTCGGAGAGTCGTTTGTGACGGGCGGGGAGAAATTGAGAAGCCCCGGCAGACTCGATGATCCGCCGGGGCTTTTGAACTTTTACCGTCAACCTTCCTTCTCAGGTCGTAGGAACTCTGACCGTCCGCCTGCGCCTCTTCTTCCCGGTCGTCAACAGTTGCCGTAGTTTCATCCTGGCCTTGTGGAGCTGCGACTTCGAGGTCCCCACCGAGCAGCCCAACAGCCTCGCCACCTCCTCGTGCTCGTGCCCCTCCACGTCGTGCAGCACGAAGACCGCGCGGTAGCCCGGCG
>DASRCS010000001.1:0-5759 GCA_035652995.1 Pyrinomonadaceae bacterium | reverse complement strand
TCTTCCTCGACGAGATCGGCGAGATGAGCCTCGCCGCGCAGGTCAGCCTGCTGCGCGTGCTTCAGGACGGAGAGTTCACGCGCGTCGGCGGCGGCGAGGTCGTCAAGGCCGACGTGCGCGTCATCGCCGCGTCGAACGTTGACCTCACGCTCGCCGTCGAGCAGGGGACTTTCCGGCGCGACCTCTACTACCGCCTCTCGGTCTTCCCGATTCAACTGCCGCCTTTGCGCGAGCGCCCCGGCGACGTGCACACGCTCGTCATACACTTCCTCGAACACTACAAGCAGAAGACGGGCCGCTTCATCCCCGGCATCTCGCGCGAGGCTTTGCGCGCGCTCACCGGCTACGACTGGCCCGGCAACGTGCGCGAGCTTGAGAACGCGATAGAGCGCGCCGTCATCATCGCTTCGGGCCGACAGATCGAACTCGACGACCTGCCCGAACAGATCAGCCGCACCGTCAACGAGGAACGCTCGCGCACCCGCGGCGAGCGCGAGCGCGCCGCGGCAGAAGGCCGTCCGCTCACGCTCGAAATCAACGTGCCCGCGACGCTCGACGAGATCGAGCAGCGCGCCATCGAAGCCACGCTCGACTACACCGGCGGCGACAAGACCCGCGCCGCCCGCTCGCTCGGCATCGGGCGCAAGACCCTCTACCGGAAGCTTCGACAATACGAAGGCGAAGCGGAATAGTTAGAGGCTAGGGGCTAGCGGCTGGAGATTAGCTCAGGATTCATGCGCGACTTGAATCATCGACGCGCGCGAGTCTTCGACTAGCCTCTAGTCTCTAGCCCCTAGCCTCTTCTTCTGATTGCGCCGCTTTGCGCCTCTTTGTTATAGTGCGCGTCAGGTAAACAAGGGTTCTAAAATCTCGCCGTGAGTTGTCGGAAGCTTCGCCAGTGGAGGATATTCCGTATGTCAAATTATCGAGACCGCGACTCCGATGTCGGCGCGCGCCTGACCTACTTCGTCGTCGGCGCGACGGTCGGCGCGGTCGTCGCGCTGCTGTTCGCGCCGAAGTCGGGGCGCGAGCTTCGTGAGGACTTGGCGGACGCGACGCGCAAAGGCGTTGACCGCGCGCGCGAGACCGGCTCGCAGATTTCCGCGAAGGCGGGCGAGTATTACGACGCCGCCTCGTCGCGCGCGGGCGAGCTGGCCCAGAGCGCGCGCGACGCCGTCACGAACCGCGGCGAGCGCGTCTCCGCCGCCATCGAGGCGGGCAAGCGCGCCTACCACGAAGAGAAGAGCCGCACCGAGCCGACCGGCGACGAGCCGCTCGCGCTCGGCGGCGGGCAGGCTTGAGGAAGCTGTCGGCGCTCGGCACTCAAAAAGCTGTCAGCGGTCAGCACCCGGCTTTCAGCTTTTCAACCGAGAGTTCTGAGCGCCGAGTTGAATGCAGGTGTTTGACGGCAGAACGAAAGCTGAGCGCTGATAGCTGAATGCTGAAAGCTACATCATGGCTTTACAGATGACGACGAACGACCTCGCATTCTGGACGATGGTGATGACTATAATCATCGCCGTCTCTTTCGTCGTGATCGCCGTCGCGATGGTCTTCATCGCCGTGGTGATGAGCCGCGTCGTCCGCACCGTGACGAACGTCGAGCGCAAGGTCGAGCCGCTGGTCGAGCGCGTCGGCGCGCTCACCGATCAGGTGAGCGCCATCGCCGTGCAGGGCAAGGAGGTCGCCGAGCAGGTCACGATCATGTCCGGCCACCTCTCGACGGCGACGATGCACTTCTCCGAGTCGATGGCGCTCATCCGCGACGAGGTTCGCGACCTGAAGGAGATCGTCGGACTCTCGACCGAGACGGCGCGCGCGCACGTCGAGAAGATCAGCCGCTCGATAGACGAGACGCACACGCAACTGATGACGACCACGAACTTCATCACGTCGAAGATCGTCAACCCGGCGCGCGAGCTGGCGGCGATCATGGCCGGCGTCCGGCGCGGGCTGGAAGTCCTCGTCGCGCCCTCGCCGAAGCAGATTAACGAGTCTTACTCGGAGGAGGAGATGTTCATCGGCTAAACGGCCAGTTAACATCAGCGCAAAGCGCCCGGACTATCCTCCTCTTTGGACGAGATAGTCCGGGCGCTTCGCTTTTGCGATAAAGACATGAACGAACTCAAAGAACACTGCTGCGAACAGATGACCTCGCGCGTCAATCACAGGTGCGAGCAGCACCCGGACGTTTTCGACTGCGCCGACAACCTGATTTATCACTCGGAACGGACAAACCGCTACGGCATCATCGTTCACGACGGCTGCTCGGCTTACATTCTCATCAACTACTGCCCCTGGTGCGGTACGAAACTACCCGAATCCTCGCGCTGACCGCTTCGTTTTGTTTTGCGGTTTGGCTGCGCTACTATCAGAAATTCACGGACGCGACGCGCGTCGAAGGAACCTGAGACCCGATGTCAACGCAAGCACCGCTCGACCTGAAGAAGACAGTCAACCTGCCGAAGACCGCCTTCGCGCAGAAGGCCAACCTGGCGCAGACCGAACCCGCGCGCCTCAAGCGCTGGACCGAGGCCGGACTCTACGAACTCGTCCGCCGCTCGCGCGCGGGCCGCGAGAAGTACATCCTCCACGACGGGCCGCCCTACGCCAACGCCGACATCCACCTCGGCACGGCGATGAACAAAATCCTGAAGGACATCGTCGTCAAGTCGCACACGATGCTCGGCTACGACTCGCCTTACGTGCCCGGCTACGACTGCCACGGCCTGCCCATCGAGCAGCACGTCGAGCGCTCGCTCAAAGAGAAGGGGAAGAACCGCGCCGACATCCCGGTCGTCAGCTTCCGACGCATCTGCCGCGAGCACGCCGCCGAAGCGCTCAAGCGTCAGACGCGCGACTTCAAACGCCTCGGCATCCTCGGCCTGTGGGAAGACCCGTACCTGACGATGTCGAACCACTACGAGGCCGAGACCGCGCGCCTGTTCGGACTCTTCGTCGAGCGCGGCTACGTTTACAAGGGCGCGCGCCCAGTCTATTGGTGCATCCACGACCAGACCGCGCTCGCCGAGGCCGAGGTCGAGTACCGCGAGCATACGAGTCCGTCCGTCTATGTGAAGTTCCCGCTCTCGGAAGACTCGCTCGAAGCCAAGGCTTTCAAGCGCGAAATACTCGGCGACGACGAAGACCCGCGCCGCGTCTTCTTCCTCATCTGGACGACGACGCCGTGGACGCTGCCCGCGAACCTCGGCATCGCGGTCAACCCGAACTTCGAGTATGCGGCAATCGAGAGCGACGACGGCAGGGAGGTTTACATCGTCGCCACTGAACTCGTCGGCACGGTCGCCGCGAAGTGCGACATCGGCAGGCGCGTCGAAGGCGAAATTGAGTCCGGCAGTTCCGGCGACTCCGCGGATTTGATCGCGGCCTATTCAAAGACCGAGTGGACGCCGCGTGTCATCGCGCGCTTCATGGGTTCGAGGCTCGACCGTTTGGAGGCGCGGCACGCGTGGCTCGACCGTCCGAGCTTGCTGATGCTCGGCGACCACGTCACGCTCGGCGGCGAGGCCGACGCCGAGACCGAGTTGGACGTGGCCGAGGCGCGCGACAAGAAGGCGACGGGCAAGGCCGGAACCGGACTCGTCCACACAGCGCCCGGCCACGGCCACGACGACTTCGTCATCGGCAAGGCTTACGGACTCGAAATCTACTGCCCCGTTGACAACGCGGGCCGCTTCACGCAGGAAGTGGAACACTTCGCGGGCGAGCGCGTCTTCGACGCGAACCCTCGCATCGTCGAGTTCATGCGCGAGCGCGGCGTGCTTCTCTTCGACGAGCCTTACGCGCACCGCTACCCGCACTGCTGGCGCTGCAAGAACCCGGTCATCTTCCGCGCCACGCCGCAGTGGTTCATCTCGCTCGACGCCGCGGCGCGCGGGGAGACTGCCGAGGTCGAGAAGGACGAAGACGGGCGCGACCGCTCGAACTTCACCGAGAACGAGGAGGACGCGCCGGGGTCTCTGCGCGCGGCGGCGCTGCGCGAGATCGAGCAGGTGCGGTGGGTTCCCGCGTGGGGCCGCGAGCGGATGCGGAACATGCAGAAAGGTCGCCCCGACTGGTGCGTCTCGCGCCAGCGCGTGTGGGGCGTGCCGATTCCGGTCTTCTACTGCTCGTGCGGCGAGGCGGTCGCCGACACCGCGACGATCAACCACGTCGCCGACATCTTCGAGCAGGAGTCGGGCGACGCCTGGTACCAGCGCGAGGCCGTCGAGCTTCTGCCCGCGGGCTTCAGGTGTCGGAAGTGCGGCGGCGCGGAGTTCACAAAGGAGACCGACATCCTCGACGTTTGGTTCGACAGCGGCGCGTCGTCAATCGCCGTGTTGGAGAGCGAGAAGTACGATGGCCTGCGCTGGCCCGCGGACGTTTACCTCGAAGGCGGCGACCAGTTCCGCGGCTGGTTCAACTCAAGCCTGATGGTCGGACTCGCGGCGCATGACCGCGCGCCGTACCGGGCGGTCGTGACGCACGGATGGACGCTCGACGCGCAGGGGCGCGCGATGCACAAGTCGGCGGGCAACGCCGTCGCGCCCGACGAGTTCGTCAACAAGTCGGGCGCGGACATCCTTCGCCTGTGGGTCGTCTCGTCGGACTACAAGGAGGACGTGCGCTGCTCCGAAGAGATTTTGCAGCGCGTCGGCGAGGCTTATCGAAAGATTCGCAACACGGCGCGCTTCGCGCTCGGCAACCTCGACGGCTTCGAGCCTTCGCTCGACGCGGTCGGCTTGAACGAGATGCAGGAGATCGACCGCTGGGCGCTCGCCGAACTCGACGCGGTCGTCGCGCGCGTGCTCGAAGCTTATAAAACTTTCGAGTACCACGCGGTCTATCAGGCGCTCTACAACTTCTGCACCGTGACTTTGTCGGCGCGCTACTTCGACATCATCAAGGACAGGCTTTACACGTCTGCGCCCAAATCGCACGCGCGGCGCTCGGCTCAGACCGCACTGAACTATATCGCCGACGCGCTCGCGCGAATGCTCGCGCCCGTCCTCGTTTTCACGGCGGACGAGATTTGGGAGAACCTGCCGGAAGTGAAAAGCAACAGTCCGGCGGGCGTGTGGGTCGGAAGCGGCGAAGGCGTCAACAACGTCAGCGCGAGCGGCACCGTCACGAACGGGCGCGCTAACGCAGGCGGGAACGCTTCCGTCGAGGGCGCGGCGGTTCAGACGCCGGTCGTTCTGTCGTCGGTTCACCTCGCGGAGTTTCCGGTGGCGCTCAGCGTCGAGAGCGACGCGGCGCTGCCCGAACGCTGGGCGCGTCTCTTCGAGGTGCGCGACGTGGTGCTGCGCGCTTTGGAAGAGGCGCGGACGGCGAAGCTCATCGGCAGCAGCCTTGAGGCGCACGTGCTTCTGGAAGCGAAGCGGAAGACTTACGAGCTGCTCGAACATTACCGGGACGAGCTGCGCTACGTCTTCATCGTCTCGAAGGTCTCGCTGACGCTGCTCGAAGAGACGGCGGTCGAGGACGTGCGCGTGCGCGTCGAGCGCGCCGACGGGCAGAAGTGCGAGCGTTGTTGGAACTACTCGACGCTGGTCGGCATGTTCACACGTTACCCGACCGTCTGCGAGCGCTGCGTCGAGGCGCTGGCGGAGATCGAGGCGGAAGGGGGCGCGGAATGAGCGAGTCGAGAATCGCGGGGCGCGGGCTTCAGTGGCGCGCGGCCTACCTGTGCGCGGCGGTGGCGGTCTTCATGGCCGATCAGGCGTCGAAGGCCTGGGCCGTGCGGCGGCTCCGGCTCG